>JBIOZN010000276.1:0-2476 GCA_044871175.1 Acidimicrobiales bacterium
ACGGCGCTGACGACGACCACGGGGTCCACCGGCCCATCGTGCCGGACGGCCGGCGCCGGCGGCGGCGGCGCCGGGGCCGCTCGGGCCTACCCTGGGCGGTGTGAGTCCCCCGTCCGCCATCCGGATCGTGCCTTCGGTCCTCCCGGCCGACTTCGCCCGGCTGGGCGAGGAGGTCGAGGCGCTCGAAGCCGCCGGGGTCGACCTGATCCAGTGGGACGTGATGGACGGGCAGTTCGTGCCCAACCTGACATTCGGGCCCGATGTGATCGCCGCCGCCCGCAAGCACACGTCGCTCCCGTTCGAGGCCCACCTGATGGTGCTCCACCCCGAGGACATGCTCGGGGCCTACGTGGACGCCGGCTGCGAGCGCCTCATCGTGCACGCCGAGTCGACTCGGCACCTGCACCGCACGCTGGCTGAGGTGGCGCGCCTGGGCGCCACCGCCGGCGTGGCGCTGAACCCGGCCACGCCCACGGCCGCGGTGGCCCACGTGCTCGACCTGGTCGACCTCGTCCTGGTGATGACCGTCAACCCGGGGTTCGGAGGGCAGGCGTACCTGGCGACCATGGAGCCCAAGGTGGCCGAGGTGGCTGCACTCCTCGCCCACCGGGGCGCACCGGTGAGCATCGAGGTCGACGGGGGCATCGGGCCCGACACCGTCGCCGGCGCCGTGCGGGCGGGGGCGAGGGCGCTCGTCGCCGGCAGCTCCCTGTACGGCGATACCCAGGGCCTCGGCCACGCCGTCGCCGACCTGCGGGCCCGCGCCGAAGCCGCCCTCGCCACCGCCTGAGCGCCGCCTGGCCTGGCGGTGCGGTGCGGGCCGGGGGTGCCCGGAGCAGAGGACGGCCGGTTCAGACCGGCTGTCGGCCACCGAGCGCGTCCCCGATGATGCGCTGGCGCTCGAGGCCGCCCGACGCCGCGGCCGCCCGGCCCCGCCCTTGGCCGAGCCGTAGTCCCGTGGTCCAGAGGCCGCCTCGACCGGTTCGGCAGCATCAATGCCGGCCCCCCAAGGCGTACTCGATGACCGGTGTCGCGCTTGTGTCACCGACTTCGTAAGCAGGTCAACGAAGCGGTGACTCGAGCGGCGGCCTCTCCAGCGACGGGCCGGCGTCGCCCTGTGCGTTCGAGCCCTGAGCGCCTACGGGAGCGCGATGGCCGGCGGAGGTCCGGGACCCCCTCGGGCAACTCTGCAACACCCCTTTCGTACCATCGCTCCCGTGGCACCCACCGTGACTGCCGTGGCCTACGGGGCCGAGGCCGACCAGGCGCTGGCCACGGTCGTCGCCGCCGCCCAGGCGGGCGACCCGCTGGCGCCCGTCACCGTCATCGTGCCCACCAACTACGTGGGCGTGGCCGCACGACGTCGCCTGGCGGCCACCGCCTCACGGGGCATCGCGGGGATCACCTTCCTCACCGTGCTCCGCCTGGCCGAGCTGCTCGGCGCCCCCGCCCTGGCGGGGGCCGGGCGGCGCCCCGTCTCCCCGCCCGTGCTGGCCGCCGCCGTCCGGCGGGCCCTCGGTCTGCAGCCGGGGGTGTTCGCATCGGTTCGCGAGCACCCGGCCACCGAGGAAGCGCTCGTGCGGGTCCATCGTGAACTGCGCGACCTTCCGCCGGCCGCGCTCGATCGGCTGGCGCGCGCCTCGCCACGCGCCGCCGACGTCGTGCGCCTCCACCGCACGGTGGCCGCCGACCTGGCCGCAGGCTGGTACGACGAAGCCGACCTGCTGGCGGCGGCCTCCGCGGCCGTGGGTGCGGGCGTACCCCTCGTGCGGGCCCTGGGCACCGTCGTCGTCTACCTGCCCCAGGAGCTGCCCAGTGCCGCCAGCGCGCTCGTGGCGACGCTGGCCGAGGCGATGCCCGTCCACGTCGTGGCCGGCCTCACCGGCACCGTCCACGCCGATCAGGCGGTGCGCGCCACCAGTGCGGCCATGGGCGCGCCCGTCCACCAGCCCGGTCCCGGGGATGCCGTGCTGCCGCGCCGCCTCGAGGTCGTCAGCACGTCCGATGCCGACGAGGACGCCCGCCTCGCGGTGCGCGCCGTCGTCGACGCCGCCCGGGCCGGCGTGGCCCTCGAGCGCATCGCCGTCGCCTACGGCCCGGCCGAGCCGTACGCCCGCCTGCTGGCCGAGCATCTCGACGCCGCCGGCGTCGGCCGCAACGGTCGCGCCAGCCTGCGCCTTCGCGAGCGCGTCGCCGGGCGCGTGCTGCTCGCCCTGCTCGACCTCCACGACCAGGGGCTGGCGCGCAAGGCGGTGTTCGAGCTGCTCGCCACTGCCCCTCTGCGCTACGGCGGCCGCCTGGTTCCGGCGGCGGCGTGGGAGCGCCGGTCACGAGAGGCGGGCGTCGTGGCCGGGCGCCAGCAGTGGGACGGCCGGCTCGCCCGCCTGGCGGCCACGCTCGAGCAGGAGGCCGTCCGCCTCGAGGCCGACCCCGACGCCGGACCGGCCAGCCGCAGCGTCGAGGGCCGACGCCGGCG
>JBIOZN010000277.1:0-2419 GCA_044871175.1 Acidimicrobiales bacterium
TCGGCGCTGACCCGGACCTTGCCGTAGAACACCATCTGGGTGCCCTTGTTCCGCAGCCGGGCCTCGCGGCGGGTGCTGAGCCGGGCCCGTCGCCCCGCCGGGGTGTTGCGCCACGCCCCGTGCCGTTGGGCCAGCGCGTCGGCGGCCGCGCTGCGCCGGGGCATGCCCTGCCTGATCCACCGTTGGACGGTGCGCTGGCTGACGCCGAGCTGCTCGGCCGCGGCCCGAGTATCAGGTGTCCCGCGGCGGGTCACCCCGAACAGGTCACGGACCATCGACGCCGGCGTCGCAGCCCGCTCGGGGGTCTTGCGCACCGCGGCCCACAACGCCTCAGCACGCGAGCGAGGAGGCCGGTCAGGCATCGCCCGACCCCTGCCGATAGACGACCCACCCGAGGCCGCGGTGGGCGGACTCGGCGAACATCTCGCTCTGCACCGTGGTGAACTCGCCGAACCGGCCCACGGCGTTCACCCACGAGTCGAGCCTGCTGGCCTTGGCTATCCAAGCGACGACGCCGACGCCGTGGCCGATGACTTGGCCGACCGTCACACCCCGCTGCCGGCTGGCGAGCCCACCCGCGCCTCGCACGGAGACCTCGTCCCAGCCGTCGCCGGCACCGCTTCGCGGCACCATGACGGCCCGACCGGACACCACGTCCGGCGCAACCAGCCCACCACCCCAAGCCCCACGGTGACCGTGGAGGGGCACCTCGACGAGCACGGCGCCGGTGCCGCCCCTGTTCACCCTCACCCCTCCTGACTGAAGGCGGTGACGGCGTCGTCGTAGTGCCAGCGGCCGGCCCGCTGCGGCAGGAACTGCGGCCCCCACGTGGCCAGGTCGGCGCTGCCGATCGGCTTCCAGGCGCCCAGAGCGACGCCGAGCTTGGCCGGGTCACCGGGCCACGCCGCGGCCGGGTCGGGGTCGTCGCCGGCGTAGAAGACCGCGTCCCGGTCGACCACCAGCGGGGCGGCACCGGAAATCTCCTGAGCCTTGGTGATGGTGTGCAGGATCGCGGTCTTGGTCGCCCCGATCACGTGGTCGCGCCAGTCCGGACGCCACAGGTGGTAGTCGGCGTGGTGCTCACGTTCGGCGAGCTTGCCCACGGTGGCCGAGTAGAGCGCCTTCACCGTGGCCAGCACCGCCGCGGCACCAGGATCCGTGGCCGCGGCCGCGGTGAGCGCGGCCCGGGCCTCACCGAGCACAATCCCGGGCCCCTCGAGGTAGCGGGCGGTGACCCCCCAGGTGTAGGACTCGTGCACCTGGGGGGTGATGCCGTGGGCGGCCAGCTGCCGCAGGGCGTGCACGGTCACCCACACCCGGTTGGTGCCGACGCGAGCCCCGGCGGCGGCGCCGGGATCGGGCAGCCCCCAGTAGGGCCACTCCCAGACGTCGACCAGGTAGTACCCCGGCCTCTCCTTGCCGTCCCACCCGGCCGCCTCACCGGTGCGGTGGACCAGGTCCTCCACGCCGAGCTCAAGACTGCGCCACGGCACCAGGTAGCTGGCGTTGCGGTCATACCCGTGCACGTACCGCCTGGCCTGCTCGGCGTCGGTGAGCTTCGGCCAGGGCCGCCACCAGGAGAAGTCCTGCTCCAGCCCGGTGAACCGGGCGTCGCTGGTCTTCATCCGCCACGGCGGCAGCTCGGCCGCCGTGTTGCGGATCAGTGCGACTCGTCGTCTGCCCTGCCCGCGGTCGTCGTCGAAGCTGCGCCGCGGCGGCCGGTGGTGATCGATCAGGTCCATCCCGGTGGCCGCGGAGGTGATCCGGTAGGCCACCCCGACGTGCCGGGCGAACAGCAGCAGCCGGCGGGCCAGCTCACCGGGAGGCGGGTCGTCGGCGAACAGCGCCACCCCCTCGATGCGATGCCAGGGCAGGCCGACGATGAGCGCGCCCTGCGGCAGCAGCTCGGGATGCCAGATCCGGGTCCACACCCCCAGGTGACCGCCCTGGCCGAGCCGCCAGCCCGCCTCGACCGCACCGGCCACCATCGGATGGGCGTCGAACCGCCCCAGGATCTTCAGGGTCTCCTTGGCCCGCTGCGCCTTGGTCAGCGCCTTCTCCGGCAGCGACGGCAGCGCCGACGGCAGCCCGAGCCGCTCCAACGCGCCACCGTAGAGCCAGACCTGGCCCTGGTCGGGGAGCCGGTCCTCTCCCCCACCCCAACCCAGCCGCAGCTGGTCGCGGCCGGTCAGCAGCGCCAGGTCTCCCAGGTGGGCCACCGCCGGCCAGGGACGTACCGACCCGTCCGCCAGGTGCACGCCGTCGGCGTCCAGACACGCCGCCGGCGCGGTGAACCGACCCTCCCGCCGACCACCACCGCCGCCGCCGCCGGTCGCACTCGTCGCCCTGCGGCCGTCGCCCGCCGCCGCTGCGCCGGGCCCAGCAGCCGGCTCGGCGGCCGGGGCGGGGTCAGGGCGAG
>JBIOZN010000278.1:0-10743 GCA_044871175.1 Acidimicrobiales bacterium
GTGGCCCGGGAGGAGAGCGGCCGGGTCGTGTTCGTGGCCGGGGCCCTCCCCGGAGAACGGGTCCGGGTGCGCATCCGGGACGAGCGGCGGGACTTCGCCCGGGCCGACCTGCTCGACGTGCTGACCGCCGCGCCGGCCCGGGTCGCGCCGCCCTGCCCCTACGTGGCGGCGGGCTGTGGCGGCTGCCGCTGGCAGCACGTCGCCCCCGCCACCCAGTCCGATCTGAAGGCCGCCATCGTCGCCGACGCCCTCGTGCGGATCGGGGGCGTCGCTGCGCCCCTGGTCGCCATGGGGCCGCCCCTTCCCACGGTCGGGTTCCGCACCACCGTGCGCGCCGCCGTCACCGACGGCCGCCTCGGCTTTCGCCGGACCCGGTCCCATGCCGTCGTTCCGGTCGAGCACTGCCTTGTCGCCCACCCTCTGCTGCAGGACATCCTGGCCACCGCTCGCTTTCCGGGCGCCGCCGAGGTCGTGCTGCGCTGCTCGGTCGCTACCGGCGAGCGGGTCGCCTGGCTCCGGCCCCGGACGCGGCGCGCCCACCTGCCCCCGGATGTGGCCGTCGGCCCCCGGGCGGCGGTGCACGAGGAGGTCGCAGGCCGGACATGGCGGATCTCCGCGGCCTCGTTCTTCCAGGTCGGTCCTCGCGGCGCCGGCGCCCTGGTGGACGTCGTTCGGGCCGCCGCCGGCACGGCGACCAGCGCTGCCGACGGGGCCCCGCTGGTGGACGCCTATTGCGGGGTGGGCCTGTTCGCCGGAGCGCTGGGGGCAGGCCGGCCGGTGGTCGCCATCGACGCTTCCCCCGCCGCCGTCGCCGACGCCAAGGTGAACCTCGCTGGCCGCGCCGCCACCGTCGTCCTCCGGGAGGTCGAGCGGTGGCGGCCCCCTTCGGGACTCCGGCCCGGGCTGGTGGTGGCCGACCCCGCGCGCACCGGCCTGGGTGCACGCGCCATCACCGCCCTGGCCGGTCTCGGCGCGCCGCGCCTGGTGCTGGTGAGCTGCGACGCCGCCGCCCTCGGGCGCGACGCTGGGTTGCTCGCCGGCCACGGGTACCGCCATCGGATGTCGACGCTGGTCGACCTGTTCCCCCATACGCCCCACGTGGAGGTCGTCACGCGCTTCGACCGCGCGTGAGGAGTTCGCCGGCCCGTCCGCACCCGTCATCCGAGACGCCACTTGGCGCCGTACACCGTCTGTGCCGAGCGTGCCGACGGAGGCGTCCGACGCCGCCCTCGTCGTGGCCATGGGCCGCTACCACCAGGAGGCCCTGGCGGAGGCGTACCGGCGCCATGCCGGCGCGGTGTTCGGCCTCGCCCGCCGGCTCCTCGGCGACCAGGCGCTGGCCGAGGAGGTCGTGCAGGAGGTGTTCCTGCGCTTGTGGAACCAACCCGAGCGCTTCGACCCCGAACGGGGCAGCCTGCGTTCGTTCCTGCTCGCGCATGCCCACGGTCGGTCGGTCGACCTCCTCCGCTCGGAGGGAGCGCGCCGCCAGCGGGAGGAGCGCGAGGCCCGGCGCACGGCCGAGGCCGGCTACGACATCGAGCACGAGGTGGGCGACCTGGCCACGGCCGAGCACGTGCGACGGGCCCTGGCGGCTATCCCGGACGGGGAACGGGCCGCCATCGAGCTGGCCTATTTCGGCGGCCACACCTACCGAGAGGTGGCGTCCTTGCTGGCCCAACCGGAGGGCACCGTGAAGAGCCGGATCCGCTCGGGGCTGCGGCGCCTGCGGACCGAGCTGGTGGCCACCGGAGTGGGCATTGGGGGCGACCGGTGATGGCGGACGAACCCGTGTCCCGTCCCGACGACGTCGAGTCGCTGCTCGGCGCCTACGCCCTCGATGCCGTCGATCCCGACGAGCGCGCCGCGGTGGAGCAGTACCTGGCCACCCATCCCCGGGCACGCGCCGAGGTCGCCCAGCACCAGGAGGTGGCGACGCTGCTCGCCTACACCGGCGCCCCCGCCCCCGACGGCGTGTGGGACCGCATCGCCTCCTCGCTGGACGACCGCCCGCCGGCTCCGGGCCCCGAACTGGCCAAGGTCCTCCCGCTGGCACCGCCGCCCCCACGGCGCCCGGCGCGCCCGTGGTCCCGTCCCGGCCCCGTGGCCGCCGCCGTCGCGGCCGTGGCCGCCGCCGTGATCGTGGCCCTGGGTGTCCACGTGCGATCCCAGGACGACCGCATCGAGGCCCTCGAGGCCCGGGTCGAGAGTGACGCCCTGGAAGCCGGCTTCATGGACGCGCTGGCCGACCCCAACGGCCACGAGGTGGCGCTCGCGCCTCCGGGCGGAGGCGAGACGGCGGTGCGCGCCGCCCTGCGAGCCGACGGCACCGGGTACCTCCAGGCCGAGGCCCTCCCGCCGTTGCCGCCGGATCAGACCTATCAGCTCTGGGGGGTCACCGACGCCGGCGTGGTGTCGCTGGGTGTGCTCGGGGCCGACCCCACGATGGCGCCGTTCCAGGCCGCCACCACCACCCAGAGTCTGGCCATCACGGCCGAGCGGGCGCCGGGCGTGGAGGCCAGCGATCAACCACCCGTGGTGGTGGGCCGGGTCGAATAGGCGCGCCGGCCGGACGTCTTCACCCGGCGCGCCGGCGGGCCACTTCCCGCCTCCGGCCCCGCCGGGGAGCACCACGCGCGCTTGGCGTCGCCTGCGAGCGCTGCGGACGCGATGATGGTGGGGCCTCCTGGCGTCGCTGCGCCCGGGGGACAAGGAGCGCGATGCCGCAGGCAACCGGAAGCGGCGCCCCGATCGGGGCCGAGGGCGTCGGGGGGCACGACGACCGCGAACCGCGCGACGGCGGCGCGCGGCGCCACGACGGCGAGGAGCGCCATGAGCGCGCCGAGGACGCCGAGGGCGCCGACGACGCCGAGGGCGCCGAGCGGACCGAGGACGCCGAGGGCGCCGAGGACGCCGAGGGCGCCGAGCGGACCGAGGACGCCGAGGGCGCCGAGGACGCCGAGCGGACCGACGACGCCGAGGGCACCGACGACGCCGAGGGCACCGAGTGGACCGACGACGCCGACGACGCCGACGACGCCGACGACGCCGACGACGCCGCGGGCAACGAGCACGCCGTCTCCTCCCGCGCCCGCCGCCGCCTCGATGCGCTCCTGGCGGGTGCTGCCGACCTCGTCGTGGTGCTCGACCGTGAGGGCGAGCTGCTCTACCAGTCCCCCAACGTCGAGCGGGTGCTCGGCGCCCCGCTGCCCGGCGGGCGGGCCGAGAACGAGGGCATGGCCCTCGTCCACCCCGACGACCGCCCGACGGTGGCGGCGCGCCTGGCCGAGATCGCCGCCGCCGCCCCTGGCACCGAGGGCCAGATGTCGTTGCGGCTGCGGGACACCGAGGGCCGCTGGCGGCGCTTCGAGGCGCGGCTGCGCAACCTCCTCGGCACGGCCACGCTGAACGGCATCGTCTGCAACCTGCGCGACGTCAGCGATCGGGAGGCGGCCGAGGTCCGCCTGGGCGTCCTGGTGGCCCAGTCGTCCGATGTCACCGTGGTGCTGGCGGGAAGCGGCCACATCACCTATGTGAGCCCTGCAGTGACGGACTGGACGGGCTGGCAGCCCGAAGAACTCGTGGGCCTGCTGGGTACCGAGCTCGCCCATCCCGACGACCACGGCGCCATGCGCCGGGCCCTGGCCTCGGTCCGTCCCGAGACCGGACCGGTCAACGTCACGTTCCGCTTCCGGGCCCGCGACGGGTCTTGGCGCACGTTCGATTCCCGCATGACCGACGGGCGCCACCTGCCGGCGGTCAGCGGGATCGTGCTCAACGCCCGTGATGTCACCGAACTGGTGTCCACCGAGGTTCGGGCTCGCGCCCTCGCCCAGTACTCCACCGACGCCGTGGCCGTCTTCGCCGACGACGGCCCGTGCATCTATGCCAGCCCGGCGTGTGCCGAGGTGCTCGGGGTGGCGCCCGAGGACGTGGTGGGCCAGGACCGCAGGGAGGAGCTGTTCCATTGCGACGACCTGCCGCGCTACAACCGGTTGATCGGGCGGTTGCGGCGGGCGGGCGACGGCAGCACCGAGACGCTCGAGTTCCGGGTCCGCGACCCGGGGTCCGCCGACGGCTGGAAGTGGGTCGAGTCGCGGGTGACGAACATGCTCTCGTCCCCCCACGTCGCCGGCTGGGTGGTGAACACCCGGGATATCAACGAGCGCCGACGCGCCCTCGCCCTGCTCGAGCACCAGGCCACCCACGACGAGCTCACCGGCCTGCCCAACCGGCGGGCGCTCGAGGCCCGCCTGGCCCAGGCCAGCGCCGATGGCGTTCCGGTCACGCTGCTGTTCTGCGACGTCGACCGGTTCAAGCTGGTGAACGACAGCCATGGCCACGGGGTGGGCGACGCCGTGCTGCAGGCCGTCGCCGACCGGCTCCAGGACGCCGTGGGCGACGCCTTCGTGGCCCGCTTCGCCGGAGACGAGTTCGTCGTGGTGGCCCCCGACGCCGAGGGCGAGGTGCTGGCCGATCGGGTGGGGGCCGCCTTCGCCGTCCCGCTGCCCCGCCCGGGGCGCTCGCCGCTGCACCTGCGGATGAGCATCGGCTCGGCCGTCGGCGGCGGTGACGTCGACCCCGCCGAGCTGCTGCGCCGCGCCGACGTCGCGCTCTACGCCGCCAAGTCCGAGGGCCGTGACCGCCACGTCGCCTACTCCCCCGAGGTCGCCCGCCGCAGCGCGGCGCGGCACCGTCTGGAACAGGAGCTCCGCCACGCCCTCGACGCCGACGAGCTCGAGGTGTGGTACCAGCCCATGGTCGAGCTCGCCGGGGGTCGCATCATCGGGTTCGAGGCGTTGGTGCGCTGGCGCCACCCGGAACGGGGGCTGATCCTGCCCGCCGAGTTCATCCCGCTGGCCGAAGAGGTGGGCCTCGTGGGCCAGATCGATGACGTCGTCCTCGGCCGGGTGCTGGCCCAGATCCGCGCCTGGCCGGACGGTCCCCTGGCCGTGCCCATCAGCGTCAACCTCTCCACCCAGGATCTCGGACCCGACCTGCCGGCGGCGCTGGCGCAGCGCCTGGCGACCACGGGTGTCGCTCCCAGTCGCCTCGCCATCGAGGTCACCGAGACGGCCGCAGTGGAGACCGACGAGGCCGTCGACTGCCTGGTGCGGGTGGCCGCCCTGGGTGTCGGGATCGCCATCGACGACTTCGGCACCGGCTGGTCGACCCTGGCCCAGCTCCGCCGGATCCCCGCCATTGCCTTGAAGGTCGACGGTGAGTTCGTGCGGGACCTGGTGGACGACCGGGGGGCCCGGGCCATCGTGGCCGCCTCGGTCGCCATGGCCAAGGAGTTCGACGTCGCCGTCGTCGCCGAGCACGTGGAGGACGTGGGCCAGCGGGACGCGTTGCTGGCCCTCGGCGTGGAACGCGGGCAGGGCAACCTGTACGGGGCGGCGGCGCTACCGGGCGAGCTGGCGGCGCGCGTCGAGCTCGCGCCCGCCCCCTGACGAGCGCACTGGCGGTGCCCGCCGCTTCAGTCAGGGATCTGCACCTCTACGGTGCATTTCCCTGCCTGAAGCGCCTAAGCGCCGGCCTCCTCGGCGGCGCCGGGTGCGGGCTCCTGGGGCGGCCGGGGCTCGACGGGGAACTCGCCGCTGCCCTCCACGGCGTCGGCGCCGACGGCCTGCTGGCGCACGACCCGCTCGCCCTCGCCGTCCTCCAGCGGCACCGAGCTGTAGGTGCGCTCGTCGGCGGTGGAGGGGGCGTAGCCACTGGTGTCGACGGGCGGATCGGCGGAAGGTTCCGACATGCCGGGCGCGTACCCTCGTCCGGGGTTCGGCAACCGAGCCCGGGCTAACGTCGCCCGAGCGGGAGAGGGGAAGCGACGATGGGTGTGCTCGACGGCGTCCGGGTGCTGGACTTCGGCCGCTACATCGCCGGGCCGTACTGCGGCGCCCTGCTGGCCGACCTGGGCGCCGACGTGATCCGGGTCGAGCGCGTCGACGGGAGCGAGGACCGCTGGGTCACCCCCGTCACCTCCGACGGCGTGGGCGCGATCTACCTCCAATGCAACCGGGGCAAGCGGGGCCTCACCCTGAACCCGGTCAAACCGGCCGGGCGGGAGGTGGTGCACCGTCTGGTGGCCACCGCCGACGTCGTCATCGCCAATCTCCCGCCCGAGACCCTCACCGCCATGGGCCTCAACGACGAGGCGCTGCGGGCCGTGAAGCCCGACATCATCCTCGTCACCACCAGCGCGTTCGGCACCGGCGGCGACTGGAGCCCCAAGCTCGGCTTCGACGGCCTGGCGCAGTGCGCCTCGGGCAACGTCTACCTGAGCGGGCCCGAGGGGGCGCCGACGCGCTCGGCCGCGCCCTACGTCGACTTCTCCACCGCCACCATCGGTGCCCTGGCCACAATGGCGGCGCTGCTCCACCGCCAGCGCACCGGCGAGGGCCAGCTGGTCGAGACGGCGCTGTTGCGCACGGCCCTCACCTGGATGAGCTCGACCCTGATCGAGCAGGCCATGACGGCGGTCAACCGCACGTCCACCCACAACCGCAATCCCACCGTCGGCCCTGCCGACCTGTTCCGCACGCGCGACGGCTGGGTGATGTGCATGGCCATCGGCGCCGGCCAGTTCGAGCGCTGGACGACGATGATCGACCGGCCTGACCTCGTCGACGACGAACGGTTCAAGGACGATCTCCGCCGGGGCGACAACGGCGACGCCCTGTCGGCCTACATGGCCGCCTGGTGTGCCGACCGCAGCACCCAGGCGTGCCTGGACGAGATGGAGCGCCACCGCGTACCCGGCGGTCCGGTGCTGTCCCCCCAGCAGGCGCTCGACCTGCCCCACGTGGCCCAGATCGGCGTGTTCGAGGAAGTGGCCTATCCGAGCGCCGCTCGCCCCGTGCCGCTGGCCCGGTTCCCGGCGGTGCTGTCGGCGACCCCGGGCGTGATCCGTGGCCGCCCGCCCGAGCTGGGCGAGCACACCGACGAGATCCTGGGCGAGCTGGGCTACGACGCCGAAAAGATCGCGAAGCTGCGTTCGGCGCGCGTGGTGTGACGTCGGCGGCTCAGCCCGAGCCCGTGTCCTTGTGGGGCGCGTGCACGGGCTTGGACTCCGGCGAACCCTGCTGGCGCAGGTAGATGCCGAGCACGACGATGGCGCCGATCGCCAGGAACTCCGACTGCCAGTTCTGGAACGACTGGAACCAGAACTCCGACGTGCGCATGAAATGCAGCGTCGACACCGCGGTTTCCCCGTGCTCTTTCAGCTCGGCGTTGTATTCGGCGTGCCCGGTGAGCCCGTGCAGCAGGAATGACGCCAGGAACAGCGCGAAGAAGGCGATGGCGAGGGAGTTCTTGTAGATCGCGAGGACGAAGCCGCCGCGGCGCACCGGCCAGGGGGCGTCGGGGTCGAGGCGGTGGTGCTCGGGCCGCTCGTCGACCTCGTCGTCGCTTTCGAGGCTCTTCGACTCGGGCGATCCCTTCTGCCGCAGCCAAACGAGCAGGAGCACGTAGGTGCCCATCTGGAGGAACTCGGACTCCCAGTTCTCGAACGTGGCCTCGCCGAAGTGCCCGGTGGTGAGGTAGCGGGCGAAGCCGATCGTCGCCTGGCCGTGCTGTTCCTGGTCGCTGTTGTAGGTGTGCCACCCCGTCAGCGTCTGGCCCACCAGCCACGTGAGGAGGAACATCCCGAAGATGACGAGCGCGAGCCCGTTCTCGCGCAGGAAGCGCCGGACCCGGCTGGGCGCCTCACCCGGGTCTCGTCGGGGCACCGCCGCCGTGGTGGGAGGAGCCGACATGCCCTGGCCGTACCCCTATTCGTCCGGCCTCAACGCCGGCCGGAGTGGGGCGACTTGGCCCCGCTCAGTTCCGCCCGAGCACGGCCCAGAGCACGAGCACGGTGACGAGGACGAACAGGGCGGCGATGAGCAGGTACAGCCACAGGCGGTTGGGCGGCGGCGGTGGTGGTGGCGGCGGGGGCGGCGGCGGGGGCGGCTCGGGCTCGGGTTCGGGCTCGGGCGGCTTGGGGTCGAGCTCGGAGCCACACCGCGTGCAGTGGGTGAGGCCGAGGGCGTTCAACTCGCCGCAGGCCGGGCACACCTGCGTGCCGACGAGCACCCGGCCGCCGGCGCCGGGCAGCCGTCGCAGCGTGGCGCCGTTGGACGGCGAGGCGACCACGGCCTGCAGGCTGGCCTTGGCCCAGAACAACGGGTAGTCGCAGTGGCGGCAGAACTCGTCGGCCGACTTGCGAATGATCTCCAGGGTGGTGATGCGCCCGCAGCCGGGACAGGTGAGCTCGGGCATCACGACACCTCCTCGAGGGCGGCGTCGGGGTCGAGCGCCGTCGTCGGCCAGACCAGCCGGCCGCCCACCACCAGCTCGAAGGTCACCCACGCCGGCACCTCGGCCCGCACGATGGTGAGCAGGTCACCGGGCGTGGCCCAGCCCGACGAGGCGACCTCGATGCGCACGTGGGGGGCCACCAGCGGGGCCTCGCCCTCGGCGAAGACGCCGCCGGTGTCGGTGACGGTCGCGGGCGCCCCACTGATCAGCTCGAGCAACTGGGCGAGCCCGCGCCGGGTGCCGCGCCAGCCGAGCAGCTGGCCGTACTCGCGCACGATGCGGCGCTGAAGGTCTTCGGGCAACGACGGGTCGACCCAGTCGATCCCCAGCCAGCGTCCCATCGTGCGCACCATGGCGTCGGGGGCGACGGCGGGGTCGAACATGTGCGGCAGCGTGTCGACCTGGTGCAACAGGGTGTCGGCCACGGCCTGCAACAGCGCGACGAAACGGGCCAGGAACGGGTCCTCCACCATTCCCACGGGCAGCTGGTGGGCGAGCCAGTCGTCGCGCCTCACGGTCGCACCACCCGCCCGTTACCGGCGCGGCTCACCGCACCACCACCTGGTGGTTGGCCGACAGGAACAGCGAGTCCCGTTCGAGCTTGATGAGCTCTTTGCCCAGCCCCAGGCGCTCGTGGTTGCGCAGGTCGTACTCGAACAGCAGCACCTCCTCGATGCGCTCGACCCCGTCGACGGCCTCGAGCAGCTGGAAGACCGACGCCGCGTTGAGATCGCTGTCGAACCCCCATCCGCTCCCGTCGGGCCCGCCTCCCAGCGGGTTGAGGTAGCGGTAGAGAACCTCGAGGGCCCGCTCCCGCACCAGCGTGTGCGGGCGCCCGGGACGGGCCACCACGAGGGCGGCGATGGTGACCCCCTGGTAGTAGGGCGTGCCGATCTCGATGGTGGTGCCCAAGGTGCGGCGCTCGTCGAGGTAGTCCCGCACCCGGCGGATCATGTCGTCGGGCAGGGCGAAGTCGTCGAGGTGGAGCTCGCCCTCGCGTTCGATGTTGGGCACCAGGAGCAGGCGCATCGGATGGCCGGGCAGCATCGGCGGGAGGCAGCGGACCCGCGCGATGGAGGGGTCGGCCTCCACGGCCAGGCGCTCGAAGTCGGGCACGGTGACGGCGCGGCCACCGGCCCGCAGGGCCAGCGGACCGCGCCGCTTGGCGTTGTCCACCGTCTCGGCGTCGACGCCACCGGTGGCCGGGTGGAGGTTCTCGACCGCGGCCACATAGGGGATCGTGGTGCGGAGCCCGGTGAGCGTGCCCGACCCCACGTTGCCCACCCCGCCCCCGCCCCACCGGTAGCCGGTGACGGCCACCAGCGCGCCCTCCGGGGGCACGGCCCCGTGTTGGCGAGAGGTGCCGTCGGGATAGCGGATCAGCGGCCCGAAGTTGACCTCGCCGGTGGTTGAGTCCCAGCGGAAGTGCTCGTCCTCGGGTCCGGAGTGCACGAAGTCGGGCACCTCGGTCCAGTCCCGGCTCTGGCCGTCGTGGGTGATCTGCACGGTCTCGCCCGGCAGCCGGGGGAGTACCGGGGTGTCCCGCACGGCGAACGTCTGGTCGGGCTTGCCCCGGCTGCGACCGAGGACCTCCCGCCCGGCGTGGTCACTGTGCTCGGCCACCACCGTGCCGCCGATGCTGGCCACCCGCAGACGGCGGATCTGGGGCGAGGCGTTGTAGGTGGGCTGGCCGGGCTCGGGGGCCAGGAGGCGCACCCGCAGCCAGTGGGCCCGCTGGCCGGCGAGGGTGAGGGGTTCGTGGGCGGGCGGCACGAGCAACACGATGCGGCCGTTGCGGTTGAGACCCCCGGTGGTGTCGGCGTAGACCTCGCAGGGCATCCAGCCCTCGCCCTGCCACACCTCCCAGCGCAGCGGCGGATGCTCGGGGATCACGCCGATGCCCTCCACGTTGGCGGTGATGTCGAGGCGGATGGCGTTGCCCGCCAACGAGCGCTCGAAACCCAGATAGAAGCGGTCACCCGGCGTCACCGGCGAACGCGGGAAGCAGGTGACGCTGTCCTGGTCGATGCGCAGCTGGTCCCAGACGTCGACGTAGACGTCAGG
This sequence comes from Acidimicrobiales bacterium, assembly GCA_044871175.1. GTDB lineage: Bacteria > Actinomycetota > Acidimicrobiia > Acidimicrobiales > Ilumatobacteraceae > JBIOZN01. The sequence continues at coordinate 10,363 of JBIOZN010000278.1, forward strand.
CGCGGTGGAAGTGAGCGATCCCACCAGCTGGGGCTGGGCGATCACCAGGTCGAACAGCGTGGTGAACACCCTGGTCACGCCGACGTCGCCGACGGTGCCCACCTGGGTGCGGGCGGGCACGACGACGGGCTCGTCGAGCACGTCCACCAGCCAGAACGTGAGGTTGGCCCGGGCGGCAGTGGCCGGGAACCGCTCCAACCCGACCAGGTTGAGCATGTGCGTGTAGAAGAGGTCGGGGACCTGGTTGAGGCGGTACAGCGTCATCTCCGTCATCCAGGCGAACAGCTCGATGAGGGCCACGCCCGGGTCGGACAGGTTGTGGTTCGTCCACTCCGGGCAGTAGGTGGGGATCAGCCGCTTGGCCTCGTCGACGAGGTCCTG
>JBIOZN010000279.1:0-6932 GCA_044871175.1 Acidimicrobiales bacterium
CCCCCCCCCCCGAGACTTCCAGGCGGAGCCGGGATCAGCCCCCCTCGTCGTCTGGCGGCGGGGGGACGAGGACGGCGTCGATGCCGTGGACGATCCCGTTGGCCGCGACCACGTCGGGGATGACGACGTTGGCCCCGCCCACCGTGGGGCCGGGGCCGACCGCGAGGTCGGCCCCGTAGGCGGTTTGCAACGAGGCACCGGGCTGCAGGTCGGCGGACCGGACCAGTTCGGGGACGACGTGGTAGGCGAGGGCCGATGGGTCGGCCTGCAGCTGGGCCCGCGTGTCGGCGGGGACGGCGTCGAAGGCGCCGTTCACCGGGGCGAACACCGTGAGCGGCCCGAGTTCGGCCAGGTCCTCGTCGTACCCGGCGGCGAGCAGGAGGCTCGTGAAGGTGGAGAAGCGGGGGTCGGCGGCGAGCACGTCGAACAGATCGGGCGGAGCCTTCTCGACGGGCGCGGTCGTCGTGGGCGCCTCCGTGGCGGGCGCGGCCGTCGTGGGCGCCGGCGGCGCCGGCACCTCGGTCACGGCCGGCAGCCCCGGGGTCGGGGGCGGCGTCGTGGGCGCCACCGTCGTGGGTGGTGCCGTCGCCGGCGGCACCGTCGCGGCCGGCGTGGTGGGCACCTCGGACGTCGGGGGCGTGGCCCGGGCGCCGCCCCGGGCGTAGATCGCCTGCAGCGTGGCGACGTCGATGAGGCCGGTCTCGGGCACCCCGAGGTCGCGCTGCAGCGCCCGCACCGCGTCGGCCGTCGCCGTGGAGAACCGTCCGTCGATCGGGCCGGTGTAGTAGCCGAGGTCGGTCAGCAGCTGCTGCAGCTCCCGCACCGCGGCGTCGAGGCTGGTGGCGGCCGTTCCCAGACGGGCTCGCAGCGCCGCGTCGGTGGCCTCGTCGTACTCGCCCGTCTCGGGGACGCCGAGGTCGCGCTGCAAGGCCCGGATGGCCTCGCGGGTCGCTTCGTCCATGGTGCCGGTGATCTCGCCGTCGTAGTAGCCGAGGGCGCGCAGGGCCTGCTGGATCCGGGTCGTCACCATGGCGGCCACGAACGCCTCCTGGCGCCGCAGCTCGCTGAAGTCGACGTCGGTCGAGCGGCGCTCCACCAGCTGGCCGCCCTCGAACGAGGCCACCGTGAAACGCACCGCGGTGACATCGCCCCGCTCGTCCAGGGCGATGCGACCGGTGGGCCCGTCGTAGTCGATGTCCTCGCCGGCACCGAGCAGGCGGACGCAATCGCCGTAGCTCGAGCAGGTGCGCCCGCCTTCGGTGACCGCCCGCACCTGGGCGCGCAGCGCGATCGGGTCCGTGGTGCCGGCGGCCGTCGCCGCCAACGCCAGCGTGACGGCACAGTCGTAGGCCTGGGCGCCGTAGACGATCTGCTGCAGCCCCGGCTGCGCGGCGAGGCGCTGCACGAAGGCCCGGTCCCCGGTGGTGCCGATGATCGTGATGCCGTCGAGGCGGGCGGGCTCCGAGGGCGTGGTCTGCTCGGCCAACCGGGGCACCAGCAGCCCGTCGAGCCCGACGATCTGGCGGGCGGCCACGCCCGCCTGCAACAGGGCGTTGAGCAGCAGGGGCGCCTCGTCGTAGGCCGCCACCACGACGAGATCGGGAGTGCTGGCGCTCACCTCGGCCGCCGTGTCGGTGAAGATCACCGTACGCGGGTGGTAGTGAATCACCGTGGTGTCGAAACCTCGGGCGCCCAGCTCACTGCTGAGGCCGTTGCCGACGGCGGTGCCGTAGTCGTCCTCGCGTGCCAGCACCGTCACGCGCAGGGGCGCCGCCGGGGGCGGGTCGAGCCCGTCCCGGTAGGCCGCCAGCTCGTCGGCGGTGTGGGCGACGAGCAGGTCGTCGGTGAGGGCCATCCGGAAGAACGACGGCACGCCAGTGGCATTGGCGGTGAGTTCGGGGGCCGTCGCCGAGGCCGAGCAGGCCACGAGGCCACGATCGGCCACCGCGGGGATGGCCACCGCGGCGCTGTCCGAGCTGACGGGTCCGAGCACGACGTCGGCCCCGGCGGCAACCAGGCCGTCGATGCCCTCGACGGCCGTCCCTCCGGGCGGCTCGGGCACGGTCACCGAGCCTACCGGCTGCCCCAGCACACCGCCGGCGGCGTTGATGTCGTCGAGCGCCAGCGTGAGCGCCGTGCTCTGGGCGGTGGCGAGATCGCCCAACAGGCCGGCACCCGGTGCGAGGAAACCGATGACGAACCCGGGCGCGACCTCGACGGCAGATGGTGCGGGCGTCGTGGCGGGCGCCGTCGTGGTCGTCGTGGTCGCCGGCGCCAGCGTGGTGGGCGGGGCGGCGTCATTGGGGTCGTCGGAACACGCCGTGGCGATCGCACCCACCACGAGCACCGCGAGCAGCGCCGGCGCCCGCCGCGCCCACGACCGCATCGCCCACGAGCTCATGGCCTCACGGCACCTTGCGCACGCGCTCGATGCGCACGCCGAGGTCGTTGAGACGCGTCAGCACGGCGACAAGGGCCGACTGGTCGCCGATCGAGAGAATGAACCCGTCCTCCTCGGCGCGTATCGACTCCTCCTCGAGCAGGTTCGCGAGCGCCTGGTCGAGCGTTCGCCGCGTACAATCGAAGATGACGAGGTCGTACGCCATGCCCGGCCCTCCCGGCCGCGACCCTACGACGCGTCGCCTGCCACCCGATACACCCGAACCGGGTGTACCTGCGGCGGGTCGGCCCCTGCCCGAGTTCGCCTCGGCCAAGGCCAAGCTGCCGGCCTGAAGCGTTCACCCGATGCGGGTGTACCCGGGAGGCCGGGCCGCGGCTTACCGTGCGGGGTCAGCCCCGCCGCCCGCTATCCAAGCAAGCCCCTCGCCCAACCGTTTCCGGAACGGTCGCGAGCCGGAGGCAACGATGACGACCGAAACGGTGAAGACCGCCTTCTCCCCTACCCCATCCCTCGACGAGGCGTCGGCGGTGACGATCGCCGTCACCGGAGCGATACGACCCGACGCCACCGTGATCGGTGTGCCCGTCGGTGCCAACGGCGACGTGCCCGCCGAGCTCGGCCTCGAACGTTCCCGGCTGGAGGCCGCCGGGTTCGACGCCAGCGTGGGGGCCACGCTCGTCGTGCCCGGCGCCGAGGGGCCGCCGCTGGTGGCCGTCGGCATCGGCGACGCCGACCGGCTCGACGTGGCCGCGGTGCGCAACGCCGCCGCCGCCTTCGCCCGGGCGGCGGGCTCGCATGCCCGGCTGGCCTTCTCGCTGGCCGGCTTGGACACCGTGGGCCCGGAACAGGCCGCCCAGGCGGCCGTGGAGGGCGCCCTCCTCGCCCGCTACCGCTACGACCCGCTCCGGCGCCAGCCCAAGGGCACGCCGCTCGGCGCGCTCACGCTGGTGGCGGGGCCGGGCCAGGACGCGGCCGCCACCGCCGGCGCCGAACGGGGCCGGTGCTTCGCGTCGGCCACGCAACTCGCCCGCGATCTGGCCAACACGCCCCACAGCCACCTGAACGCGACGGTGCTGGCCGACGTGGCCGTGGCCCTCGGCGCCGACCGCGGGCTGGGAGTGGAGGTGTTCGACAAGGACGCCCTGGTCGCCATGGGCTGCGGTGGCCTGCTCGGCGTCAACCGGGGCAGCGCCGAGCCGCCGCGCATGGTCAAGCTGACGTACCGGCCCGACGGCCCCGGCGAGCCGCCCGCCCAACTGACCCTGGTGGGCAAGGGGATCATGTACGACTCGGGTGGGATCGCCCTCAAGCCGGGCGACGAGGTCCACGCCCAGATGAAGAACGACATGTCGGGCGCGGCCGCCATCCTGGCGGCCATGTCGGTGCTGGGCGCCCTCGGCGGCCGCAACGCCGTCACCGGCTACCTCATGTGCACCGACAACATGCCGTCGGGGACGGCGATGGCGCTGGGCGACGTCATCACCATGCGGGGGGGCACCACCGTCGAGGTGGTGAACACCGACGCCGAGGGCCGCCTGGTGATGGCCGACGCCCTGGTGCTGGCCACCGAGGAGCCCACCGACGCCATCGTCGACATCGCCACCCTGACGGGGGCCTGCATGCGCGCGCTGGGGACGCAGGTCGCCGGCGTGATGGGCAACCACGAGGGGCTGATCGACCAGATCCGGGCGGCCGCCGCAGCCACCGACGAGTCGGTGTGGCCGCTCCCGCTGGAGGCCCGCTACCGCAAGGAGCTCGACTCCACGGTCGCCGACCTGAAGAACCTGGGCGGCGCCAACGCCGGCGCCATCACGGCGGCGCTGTTCCTGGCCGAGTTCGTGGGCGACAAGCCGTGGGCCCACCTCGACATCGCCGGCACCGCCCAGAGCGCCGCCGACTCCGGCTGGCTCACCGCCGGCACCACCGGCTTCGGCGCCCGCCTGCTGGCCCAGCTGGCGCTCGACTTCGCCGCCCCGGGCTCACCGTGACCCGGCCCGGCGACCGGGCCTGACGCAAGGACGCGCCGACGTGGCCGACACACCGGTGGTGAGCGCGCCGCCCTCGGAGGACACCCCGGCTCCGAAGGAGGGCTTCGTCCAACGGATGCTGGACGGCATCGAGCGGGTGGGCAACAAGGTCCCCCACCCGGCCATCATCTTCCTCGGCCTGTGCGTGCTGGTGATCGTCCTGTCGGCCGTTCTGGCCGCCTTCGACGTGCACGCGACCTACGACGTGGTCGAGGGGCCCGGCGTCGCGGCCGACACCGAGTACCTGGGCGGCTCGGTGGTGCCCGAGATCGTCGCCCCACCCAAGGACTACGCCGCCCCAGACCTCGAGGTCCGCCAGGAGACCACCGAGGTCAAGAGCCTGCTGAACACCGAAGGGGTCGCTTCCTGTTCACGTCGTTCGTGTCGAACTTCGACAGCTTCAGCGTGATCGCCGTCATCTTCGTGGCCATGATCGGCGTGGGCGTGGCCGAGGAGCCGGCCTGATGGGGGCGCTCATCCGCAAGCTCGTCAAGGTGTCACCGCCCCAGACGCTGGCCTTCATCATCGTGCTCGTGGGCGGCCTGTCGAGCGTGGCCACCGACGCCGGCTACCTCATCCTCATTCCTCTGGGCGCCGCCGCCTTCCTGAGCGTCGGGCGCCACCCGCTGGCCGGGCTGGCCGCCGCCTACGCCGGCGTGAGCGCCGGCTTCGCCGTCAACGCCCTCATCACGCCCCTGGACGGGCTGCTCACCGAGGTGACCAACGAGGCCATCCACCTGGCCGACCCCAACCGCTCGATCGACCTCACCGCCAACCTGTGGTTCAACATCGTCTCCACGCTGTTCGTCGCCGTGGTGATCACCGTGGTGGTGCAGAAGGTGACCGAGCCCAGCCTGGGGAAGTACGTACCCGCCGGCGATACCCCGACCGTGGAGGACGAGGCGGCGCCCGATGGCGAAGCCCGGGGCCTGTGCTTGGCCTCCTACGGCCTGCTGGCCACGATCGTGGCCGTCGTGTTGTTGACGGTGCTGCCCGACGCGCCCCTGCGCAACCCCGAGACCGGTGCCATCTTCAACAACTCCCCGTTGATGGACAGCCTGATCTTCATCATCACCATCATCTTCCTGATCGCCGGCATCTGCTATGGGGTCGGCGCCAGGACGATCAAGAGCAGCGTCGACGTCATCAACGCGATCACCAAGACCTTCGCCGGGCTGGCCGGGCTCGTCTTCCTCCTGCTGATCATCAGCCAGTTCATCGCCTACTTCAATTTCAGCAACATCCCCACCGTGATAGCCGTACAACTGGCCGACCTGCTCGAACGCTGGGACATCGGCGCCCTCTGGCTGCTGATCGGCTTCATCCTCGTGATCGTGCTCCTCGACCTGATCATCCCCGGTTCGGTGCCGAAGTGGGCCATCTTCGCCCCGATCTTCGTGCCCCTGTTCCTGCGGCTCAACGTCGCCCCCCAGACGGTGCTGGCCGCCTACCGGCTGGGCGACTCGCCGGCCAACGTCATCACGCCGCTCATGGTGTACCTGCCCTTCATCGTGCTGGTGGCCCAGCGCTACAAGAAGGACGCCGGCCTGGGCAAGATCATCGCCCTCATGCTGCCGTACACGATCATCGTCCTGGTGGCGTGGCTCGTGTTCTTCATCGCCTGGTACCTGCTCGGCATCCCGCTGGGGCCCGGCTATTCCGTCAAGCTCTGAAACTCTCGGCGCGAAATCCGCCATATGTGGCGGAATCGCGCCGAGACGTCAGGCGGGGGCGGGCTGGGGGCCCCGCAGCAGGCGGCCGGGGAGCTCGCCGGTGTGCTCGCCGTCCTGGAAGGTCACGTGCCCCGACTTGATCGTGGCCCGGTAGCCCTGGGCCCGCTGCACCAGGCGGCGGCCGCCGGCGGGCAGGTCGTGCACGATCTCGGGGTGGGCGCAGGCGAGGCGCTCGTAGTCGATGAGGTTGAGGTCGGCCAAATAGCCGGGGGCGACGACCCCGCGGTCGTTCCAGCCGACGTGGCGGGCGTTGCGCTGGGTGTGCCCGTGCACGAGCGCCTCCAGCGCCAGTGGCGGGCCGTCACGCCGATCCCGCGCCCAGGTGGTGAGGCTCGACGTGGTGGCCGAGGCGTCGGCGATGGCCCCGCAGTGGGCCCCGGCGTCGGACAGGCCGAACAGGGCATTCGGGTGCTGGACCATCTCGGCCAGGTCGTCGAAGTTGCGGTAGGCGAAGTTGAACAGCGGCAGGTACAGCAACCGGCGCCCGTCCCGCTCGAGCAGGGCGTCGTACACCGCGCCCGTGGGATCGATGCCGGCGCGACCCGCCCGCACGCCGATGGCGTCGGCGGCGTCGAGGTAGTAGTCGACGGGATCCCCGAGGGCGAAGATGAGGTCGAAGCTCGTGGCCAGCTGGCGGAAGAAGCCGATGCCGCCGCCGGCCGTCGCATCGGCGACGAAGCGACGGTGCTCGCCGATGATCTTCGCTCGACGCTCGGGATCGTGGAGCGCGGCCACCTGCTCGGACAACGGCAGCCGGGCCACCTCGGCGAA
>JBIOZN010000280.1:0-4461 GCA_044871175.1 Acidimicrobiales bacterium
CCGCACGACGGCGGGTTCGACGACGGTGGTGGCTCCGCCCGCCACCACGGTGAGGGGGGCGGCGGTGGCGGCGTTGACGCGATCGGCCACCGCCTGCACGTCGGCCGCGGAGCGGGCCGGCACGGCGGTGGCGGCGGGCACGGTGATGTCGATGGGGCCGCCCGTCCACGCCACGCCCTCGAGCTGCTGGCGCACGGCCGTCGGGTCGATGCCCAGCGTCGGGGTGCCGCCGACGGCGACCAGCGCGCCGTCGCGCACCTCGAGCTGGGCCTCGGCGGCGACGGGTCCGGTGCCCAGCACCTGCTCGCCTCGCCAGCCGGCGGTGGTGAGCACGGCGGGCACATCGGCGCCCCGGACGCGCATGACCGCCCACCCCACGAGGGGCACCCCCGGCCGGTTGGCCGCCCAGGCGGCGCCCGCGGTGCTGGGCGCGTCGACGGCCAGGCCGAGGTCGGCGGCCGTGGCGGTGATCTCGCCGGCGTCGGAGTGCACGGTGACGGGCGTGGCGCCGAGGCGCTCGGCCAGGGAGGAGACGGCGTCGTCGAGGGCCGTGCGGTCGAGCCCGGCGACGCTCTCGCCCGCCAGCTCGACGTTGGCGGCCACCTCGCCGCGAGGGCCGAGAACGCGGTCGAGCCCGGCGAGCACGGCGAGCGGGACCGCGACCAGAGCCAGCACCCGCCACCACCGCCGGCTCGGGCGCCAGCGGTGAGCAGGCGGTGCGCCGGCCACCCCTGCCCGCGGTTCGTCCCCGAGCAGCGGGTCGATGGCGGCAGGAGGGTCGGCAGAAGCGGGGGGCACGGCTCCGGCGAAGGGTCGGGGCGGGCAGCGGCCGGCCACGTTACCGGCGCCCTGCGTGGCGGCACCCGCGCCGGCGCGTGAAACAGTGGACGGAGATCACCGAGACGACGAGGGGGCACGATGGAGCACCGCCGGTTGGGGAGCACGGGCGTCAAGGTCAGCCCGCTGTGCCTGGGCGCCATGATGTTCGGCGCCTGGGGCAACCGCGACCACGACGAGAGCACCGCCATCATCCACGCCGCCCTGGACGCAGGCATCAACTTCGTCGACACCGCCGACGTGTACTCGGCGGGCGAGTCCGAGGAGATCGTGGCGACCGCTCTGAAGGGCCGCCGGGACGACGTGGTACTGGCCACCAAGTTCTTCGGCACCATGGGCGAGGACCCCAACGCCCAAGGCGGCTCGCGGCGTTGGATCGTGCGCGAGTGCGAGAACAGCCTGCGCCGGTTGCAGACCGACTACATCGACCTCTACCAGATGCACCGGCCCGACCCCAAGATGGACATCGACGAGGCCCTGGCGGCCCTGTCCGACCTGATCCACGCCGGCAAGGTCCTGTACATCGGCAGCTCGACCTTCCTGCCCTCGTCCATCGTCGAGGCCCAGTGGGTGGCCGAGCGCCGGGGGCGGGAGCGGTTCGTGTGCGAGCAGCCGCCCTACTCGATGCTGGTCCGCGGCATCGAGGCCGACGTGCTGCCCACGTGCCAGCGCTACGGGATGGGAGTCATCCCGTGGAGCCCCCTGGCCGGCGGCTGGCTGTCGGGTCGCTGGCGGCGCGACACCGACCCGGCCGACCTCACCAGCCGGCGGGCGGCGCGCATCCCCGATCGCTACGACCTCACCAAACCCGAGAACCAGCGCAAGCTCGACGCCGCCGACGCTCTCGCCAAGCTGGCCGAGGACGCCGGGCTGTCGCTCGTGCACCTGGCCATCGCCTTTGTGCTCAACCATCCCGCCGTCACCGCCGCCATCATCGGGCCGCGCACGATGGACCAGTTGACGTCACAGCTCGGAGCGGCCGACGTGCGGCTGACCCCCGACGTGCTCGACCGCATCGACGAGATCGTCCCGCCGGGCACCAACTTCAGCTTCGCCGACGCCGGCTACACGCCGCCCGAGGTGGCCGTACCCGCCCGGCGGCGCCGCTGACGCCCGGGGCGAGGGCACGACGCCGGCGGCGGCTGGGCGGCGATCGCGGCGGGTAGCCCCCGCCCATGGCTCCGCAGCACGCGTCGGTGTGGCTCGACGCCGTCGCCCCACCTACCGCCCGCTCGACGGCGACACCGACGTCGACGTCGTCGTCATCGGCGCCGGCATCACCGGCCTCACCACCGCCCTGCTGCTGGCGCCAGGGCCGGCGGGTCGCCGTGCTCGAACTGCACCGGGTGGCCGGCGGCACCACCGGACACACCACCGGCAAGGTGACGTCCCAGCACGGGCTCACCTACGCCGAGCTGGTCCGCCAGCACGGCGAGGACCGGGCGCGCGGCTACGGCCAGGCCAACGAGGCCGGCGTCGCCCTGGTGGCCTCTCTCACCGACGAGCTGGAGATCGACTGCGCGCTCACCCGGGCGCCCGCCTACGTGTTCACCCAGCAGGCCGACCAGCGCGCCGCGGTGGAGGAGGAGGCCCGGGTGGCAGCCCGCCTGGGCCTACCCGCCGCCCTGGCCGACCCCGCCGAGGTGCCGCTGGCGGGCGTGCTGGCGGCGGTGCGCTTCGACGACCAGCTCCACTTCGACGCCGCCCACTACTGCCAGGCGCTGGCCGCCGCCATCGTCGCCGGCGGCGGCGCCGTGCACGAACGCACCCGGGCCGAGGCCGTGAAGGAACAGGACGACGGCGTGGTCGTACGCACCCCGCGCGGGCAGGTACGGGCCGGGCACGCGGTGGTGGCCACGCTGCTGCCCTTCGTCGACACGGGCGGCTTCTTCGCCAAGGCCCGCGCCAGCCGGGCCTACGGCCTGGCCGCCACCGTGGCCGACCCCGAGCGCGTGGGCATGTTCATCAGCGCCGAGCAGCCCACGCGCTCCACCCGGCCGTGGCTGCGGGGCGACGGCCAGACCGGTCTCATCGTCGTTGGCGAGGAGCACCCCACCGGCGGCGAGACCGAGACCGAGCAGCACTATCAGGCCCTGGAGGACTGGGCCCGGGCCACGTTCGCAGTGGAGTCGATCGAGTACTCGTGGTCGGCCCACGACTACACCACCGTCGACCACATCCCCTACGTGGGCCGCTCGCCCCGCCGCCAGCGCACGTGGGTGGCGACCGGCTTCCGCAAGTGGGGCCTCAGCAACGGCACGGCCGCCGGCATCCTGCTGACCGAGCTGATCGAGGGCCGGTCCCACCCGTGGGCCGACGTCTTCGACGCCACCCGCATCGGCGGCCGCCAGGCCGTCACCAAGCTGGTCACCGAGAACGCCAAGGTCGGCGCCCACCTGGTCGGCGACTGGCTCGGCCGACTCAAGGCCCGGCCGGTCGAGCGGCTCGGCTTGGGCGAAGGCGGCGTGGTGCGCCGGGACGGCAAGGTGTTCGGCGCCTACCGGTATCCCGACGGCGCCACCACGGCGTCAGCCTCACGTGCACCCACCTCAGCTGCACGGTGCGGTGGAACACGGCCGAGACGAGCTGGGACTGCCCGTGCCACGGCTCGCGGTTCGGCTACGACGGCACCGTCCTGCAGGGGCCGGCGGTGAAGGACCTCCAGCAGGTCGACGTCGAGCACCCCGCCCGCGGCCGCCGCTGACCCTTGGGTTTGCACCCTGAAGGCCAATAGTGGGCCTGAGGGTGCAAACCCGATTCAGGGCGGACAGCGTCGTGCCGCACCCGGGCGCCCTCGGGGAAGCGGTCGTCGGCCTGGCCGGCCAGCACGGCGGTGACGGCGTCGGCCTGGCCCGACTCGCAGGTGTCGCAGAAGCCGCAGTTGTGCTCGTAGGCCTCGCCGAAGTCGGTGAGCAGGAAGCTCGATGATCTCGGCCCGCACCGGCGGAGCGGCAGTGGCCGTGAGGCCGATCACCGTGGGATGACCGAGGTGGTCGATGACGTCGCCGAGGCGGAGGTAGTCGGGCCGGAAGTCGTGGCCCCACGCGCTGATGCCGAGCCCTTCCCGGGCGGCGGTCCAGGTCGATCCCGCCGTCCACCACCCAGTCGATCACGCTCCGCCGCCGGCGCGGCGCCGGTCGATCACGTACCGCCGCCGGCGCGGCGCCGGTCGATCACGCTCCGCCGGCGCTTTCGCCGGAGACGCTGCCGCTGTCCTCGCCCGTGCCGACCTCGGAGTCCTCGTCGTCGGCCAGCGCCCGGAAGTGGGCGTCGGGGATCTCCTCGCCCTGGGGAACGGTCACGCCGCCGGCCCCGCCCTGCTCGCTCATGGCTTCCTCCTTCAGTTCGTGGCTGATCTCGCCCGGATCGCCCTCACCGGCGCGCGATCCGAGCCCGTACGACAGGTGGCCGCCCAGGTACCCGGCGCCGGTGGCCACGGCCGCGCCGGCCAGACCCCAGGCGACACCCCTCACGTGGCGCTGGCGGTGCCGAGCCCGCCACGACAGCGTGTAGGCCAGCGCGTCGGCCAGCGCACGGACCCGCTGCCACGTCTCGCGGTAGGTCAGGGTGTCGAATCGGGGCTGCAGTGAGGCCACCGTGCGGCCCGAATCGTCGGGAACGTAC
>JBIOZN010000281.1:0-9332 GCA_044871175.1 Acidimicrobiales bacterium
TGCAGGAGGCCGGCCACACCGCCGTCCACTCCGGCCTGTGCCGCTCACGGCGTTACCAGTGGGCTATCGCCGACGTGGCCGTGCAGTGGCCCCTGTTCCGCCCCGACATGCACCACCGGTACATCGGCCACGTCACGCAGCACCACTGGCATCCCAATGAGCCCGAGCTCGACCCGAACATCACGCGTCTCCTGCGAATCGGGGTCACGCCCGGGCTGACCCGGGGGCAGTGGCGCCGCAAGCTGTGGCATCCCCTGACGCCACGTGGCCTCGCCGAGACGATCAGGAACATCGGGGTGGCGACAACCCAGAACCAGCGGGCGTGGATGCTCCCCCTGCGGTTGGTGGTTGCGTTCGCCGCGCTGGCCGTGATCGTGGCCGTCGGCGGACCCGTCGGCCTGGCCGTCGGCTTCGTGCTCCCCCTCCTCACCGTGTACCCGTTCTTCTCGTGGCTGTCGGTCCTGGCCGAGCATCGGTGGTTCGCTCGCTGCCCCGCCACTGAACGCCGGGAGCGGGAGTGTGTGAACGGTCGTCCGACCGACCATCCCGGTCCCGTGGGCTGGACGCTGAAGCATCTCGTCTTCCCGTTCAGCGACCATTACCACCTCGCCCATTCGCTGTATCCGCTGCTGCGGTGGAACTACCTCCCCGCCGTCGACCGCGCGCTCAAAGCCAAGGACCCGCATTACGGCCGCTACGCCAGCACCGGGCTCCTGAGGCCGAGTGGTGACGAGCCGAGCGCCCTCTCGGAGTTGCGGGAGCGGCTCTCGACCCCCGACCACCCGGATGTCGCCGAGTGGGCGCAGACCCTCCCCGCCCATGGCCGGCCGGCCATTGCGGCCTGACCCACGCCCTCGGTAAGGACCATGACTCGCCTCAACCATCGCCTCGCCGACGTCCCGTTCTCGGTGTTCGAGGAACTGAACGGTCGGCTGGCCGAGCAACCTCCCGATCGCGTCTTCGCCCTGCACCAGGGCAAGACGTGGTTCGAGCCCCTGGCCGGCAGCCCTCTCTGGCCATCCGGCGCCTTCGACCTGGAGGCCCATCAGCACGCCCCGCCGGCCGGGCTCCGGTCGCTGCGCGAGGAGATCGCGACCCACCTCTCGCGACGTCACCACCTCCACGTCCAAGCCGACCAGGTGGTGGTCACCGCGGGTGCCACCCACGGAGTGTCGCTCGTCCTCGGCGCCGTGCTCGACCCCGGCGATGAGGTGTTGGTCGCCTCGCCCCAATGGTTGTTCACCAACGGCTTGGTGGAGGCGGCGGGCGGCGTCCCGGTGGAGGTTCCGGTCTTCAGCCTGCTCGCCGAGGACCCGAACGCGGACATCGTGACCGCACTCGACGAAGCGTGGAGCGAGCGGTGCCGCGCTCTCTACTTCAACACGCCCAACAATCCCAGTGGCGTCTCCCTGACGCCCGCGCAGTTCGATGCCCTGGCCGCCTGGGCCGAGCGCCGCGACGTATGGCTCATCAGTGACAACGCCTACGAGAATTTCGACTTCACCGCCCACGGTTTTCGGGACATGGCGCACGATGCGCCCGAGCGGACGTTTTCGGTGTACTCGTTCTCCAAGACCTTCGCCATGCCCGGGTACCGCGTGGGCTACGTGGTCTGCCCCCGCGCCGCCGCCGCCCGCATGCGGAAGTGGGCGCTCTACTCCGTCTATTCCGTCCCCACCGTTTCCCAGCATGCCGCCGCCTGCGCCCTCGCCACGCCCGACGACGAGCTGGCCCGGCGTCACGACCTCGCCCGCCAGGCCCGGGACCTGACCGCACAGCGACTGGTCGTCCCCCATTACCGCGTCGAGGGGGGCTTGTACGCCTTTGTCAACCTCAGCGGCTGGGGGTACGGCGAGCCTGCCGCGTTCCTCAAGGCGTGCGTGGACGCGGGCATCGGGCTCGCCCCGGGTCGCGCCTTCGGCGACCACTGTCCCGACCGGGCTCGCCTGTGCTTCACGGCGACGCCGCCCGACCGGCTGGCCCGGGCCCTCGACGTCATCAACCAGCTCTACGTCGGAGGCCCCGGCTGATGGCGGCGTCATCCGTCCCCGCCCTGCGGGCGCTCGTCACCGCCCAGCACCGCCAGCGGGAAACCAATCCCGGCCGGGTCGGGATCAAGGTCAACCTCTACCACGGCTACGAGCTGGAGGCGGTGGCGGCCGCCGCCGCCGAGGCCGCACTGGACCCTGACCCCATCGAGTGCTTCATGGTCGCCGACTCCTACCTCATGACCCACCTCGGTCGCCCGAGCACGCGGCTGGCTCCGGGCGAGCGGGACTGGGGTCTCGCCCTGATGGCGGCCCTGGTGGCCGAGTGTCGCGACGCACGGGATGGGGCGTACCGGAACGGGGCGCGGCCCTACATCCTGGGGGATCTACCCGACGGCGCCGCCCGCACTCCAAGGTATGCCGTGACGAGTGCCCAGGTGCTGATCGACGCCGGCGCCGAAGCGGTGAAGCTGGAGGTGGCCGGACGGGCGCAGTTGGCGCAGGTCGACGCGCTCGGCGCGGCCGGGATCCCTGTGGTCGTGCACCTCGGGTACAGCCCGCAGCGGGGCGAGCTCCGCCGCCATGGCCAGACCCGGGCCGAGGTCGCCGCGCTCTGCGACCTGGCCGGCTCGGTCCGCAACCTGGGCGCGGTGGCCGTGGTCGTCGAGATGGTGACCGAGGCCGTCAACCAACTCCTGTGCGCTCCCGATCCCGACGCCCTTCCCGTCTACAGCATCTTCTCCGGACGGGCCGATCTCGGTGGCCAGAGCGTCAACGTGTGGGACTCGGTGTTCCGCCGGACGCCGCCGAGCCGGTTCTTCCCTCCCACCGCCACCCTTGATCCGACCTTGGACCGCGATCGCTATCGGCCGCCGGTCATCCGAGCCGCCATGCGCGAGCTGCTGCAGCTGACCGTCGAGGGCCGTTTCCCGCCATCGCCGCGGCCCGCCACCGGCGACGCCGCCCTGGAGGGCCTCGCCGCCTGGTCGACGCCGACGGGCGAAGGTGCGGCGCAACCGGAGCCCGAGGAGGCGGCGGCATGACGGCTCCACCGACGGCCACGGCCACACCCGCCACCACACATGCGCCCACGGCGCCCGTCTCCGCCAACCCCCGGATCGCCCCGCCGCCCGTCGAAGGGGACATCTTCGAGGAGCGGGAGTCGCGGGTCCGCACGTACTGTCGCCGGTTTCCGGCCGTGTTCACCCGCGGCGAGGGTGCTCTCCTGTTCGACGACACGGGGCGGTCGTGGATCGACCTCCTGGCCGGCGCCGGCGCCCTGAACTACGGCCACAACCACCCCGCGATCCTCGGGCCGGTGATCGCCTACCTCCAGGGCCACGGGATCACCCACGCCATGGACCTCCACACCAGCGCCAAACGGGAGTTCCTGCACGCCCTCACCGAGGTCGTCCTCGCCCCACGCGGCATGCCCCATCGCGTGCAGTTCTGCGGTCCGACGGGGGCCAATGCCGTGGAAGCGGCGCTGAAGCTGGCTCGTCGGGCGACCGGTCGCAGGAACGTGGTGGCGTTCACCAACGGCTTCCACGGGATGTCGCTGGGTGCGCTGGCCGCCACTGCGAACCCGTTCAAGCGGGCCGGCGCGCACTCGCCGCTGGACGGCGTGACCCGACTGCCCTACGACGGCTTCCTCGGCCCCGACATCGACACGCTGGCGGTGGCGCGGGCCATGCTCACCGACCCGGGCAGTGGCGTCGATCCGCCCGCGGCGGTGCTGCTCGAGTGCGTCCAGGGTGAGGGCGGCGCGCAGGCCGCCCGCCCGTCCTGGTTGCGGGGGATCGCCGCCCTCGCCCGTGAGGTGGGCGCCCTCGTCATCGTCGACGACATCCAGGCCGGTTGCGGGCGAACCGGCGGCTTCTTCAGCTTCGACGGGGTCGGCCTCGAGCCCGACCTGGTGTGCCTCTCGAAGTCCATCGGTGGCCTCGGCCTCCCCCTCGCCCTGGTACTGGTCCATCCCGACGTGGACACCCAGCCGCCGGGTGCCCATTCCGGCACCTTCCGGGGCAACAACCTCGCCTTTGTGGCCGGGACCGCCGCGCTCCACCTCTGGCGCGACGCCGGCTTCGTGGCGAGCGTCGAGCGGCGCGCCACCCACCTCGACGAGTTGCTGCGCCGATTGGCCGCCCGCCACGGCGGCCAGCTCCGGGGTCGGGGCCTGCTGCGGGGCGTCACGTGGACCGACCCGACCCTGGCGGCGCGCGTCTCGACGCTCGCCTTCCAGCGCGGCGTGCTGGCCGAGCCCTGTGGACCCCGAAGCGAGGTGCTGAAGCTCATGCCCCCCCTCGTCATCCCGCCCGACGCCCTCGACGAGGCCTTCCTGGTCCTCGACGCCGTCGTCGCCGATTGCCTCGCCGACCGAGAGGTGCCGCGGTGAAACCCACCATCAACCACCGGGCCGTCGAGAAGATCGCTGCTGGATGGCACCGGCGCGCCAGTGTGCGCGGCGACGCCTTTCACGCCCGGCTCGCGGCCGACGGTTGGGATCCGGCGGTGCCTGATTACCCGGTCGCCCTCGTACCGTTCGCCCACCACCCCTGCTTCACCGAGGCCGAGCCCGAGCAGCACGGACTCGTCCTCACGCTGGCCTGGGCGGCCTACAACCAGCGCGTCATCACGGCCGAGGACGACGTCGCCAACCCGGCCTTCGCCCTCGTCCAGCGGCGCGTCTTCCCCGGCGCCGACACGCCCGCGTTTCGCAACGCGGTGCAGCAGACGCTCATCGACGAGCACTGGCACACCCACATGCACGACCTGGCCATGCGCCAGGCCCTGGACCGGCGCGGCGTCGACCCGGCCGGATGGTTTCCGCCCTCGATCACGTACCGGACGCTCCTCGCCCACCGGGCCGCGGCCGCCGAGGCATGGGAACGCGACCTGCTCACGCTGGTGTGGACGGTCGTGTCCGAGATCAGCATCAACGCACTGCTGTCGTTGCTCGCCGGTGACAGCACCATCCAGCCGCTGCATCGCACCGTCACGGCGCTGCACGCGAAGGACGAAAGCGCCCACGGCGCGGTGATGGCCGAGGTGGCCAAGGCGCTGTGGATCCACATGACCAGGCGGCAACAGGAACGCTTCGCGGCCGCACTGCCCGAGGCCGTCACCGCCTTCGGCGCCCAGGACCTCGGCGCCTGGGCCGTCATCATCGAGCGGGCCGGCCTCGGCTCTGCCCCCGAGGTGCTGGCCGATTGCGCCGGCAACGGCGGTCCGCGCATCCTCGTACGGGACTACCGCGGCGTGGCCCGGCTGGCCGGCGAGCTCGGCATCGCCGACCGCCTCGCCGACGGCATCCCGCTCGACCTCCCCGACCCGGCCGACGAGCCCCTCGTCGCGTGAGGCCGATGGCTGCCCGGCGCGTCGCCGTCCTCGTCAACTCCCGCTACTCCGACACCCCCTACGACCGGTGGGTCGCGGGCACGGGCATCGAGCTCACGCTGCTCGTCGCCGCCGACAAGGCTGCCGGCTACCGCCACATCGGCCCGCCGCACGTCGTCCTGGCCTTCGACGGCTACCGCACCAACGGCAACGTCGAGCGGGCCGTGCTCGAGCTGGGTGCTGACGCGCCGTTCGACGCGGTCGTCGCCCGCTCCGAGCCCGACATCCTGCGAGCCGCCCGCGTGCGCGACCTGTTGGGCGTCGGCGGCCAGCGATGGGAGAGCGCCCTCGCCTTTCGCCACAAACTGGCCATGAAGCGCCGGGTCGCCGCGGCCGGCCTGGCCACGCCCGAGTTCGCCCCGCTCGCCTGCGGTGCCGACCTGTGCCGCTTCGTCGCCGACCACGGCTACCCGGTCGTCGTCAAGCCCGTGCTCGGGTCGGGCTCGCTGGGCACCACGGTGGTCGGCGGGCCGGACGACCTGTCGCGCGTCCTCGCCGCCGGCGTCGACCACAGCCTGGCGGTGGAGACGTACGTGCCCGGCGCCATGCACATCGTTGACGGTCTCGTCCTCGGGGGCAAAGTCGCCTTCCGCGTCGCCTCCAGCTACGTGAACGACTGCCTCTCGTTCCGCACGGGCGACTTCCTCGGCATCGTGCTCGTCCCCGGTCACGACCCGCTGCACGATCGGCTCACCGAGTTCGCCGAGCGGGTGCTCGACGCCATGCCCCTGCCCGAGGCGACCACCTTCCACATGGAGATCTGGCAGACCCCGCAGGACGAGCTCGTCTTCTGCGAGGTGGCCAGCCGCACGGGCGGGTTGCGCATCAACGAGACGCTGGCGCTCGTGCACGGTGTGGACATGGATCGCCAGTGGTTCTGTGCCCAGGTCGGCCTGCCCGTCGAGGTGCCGCCACCCGGCACGGCCAATCCGACCACGCCCTCGGCCGGGAACATGGCCATCTACCCGGCCGACGGCGTGCTGGCCGCGCTCCCTGCGGGTCCGCCACCGGCGGGAGTCCTCAGCGAGCACCGCTACGGACGGCTGGGTGAGGCCCACCACGGCGGCTACAAATCGGGCGATTGCCTGGCCGCCTTCGTGGTCACGGGCGAGACGGCGGGCGAGGTCGTCTCCCGCTTCCACGCCGTCGCCTCCTGGTTCGAGGCCGAGGTGCGCTGGGCGCCCCACGGGGGCGCGCGCCCATGACCTCGCCGTCGGGCGCGACGGCGTCCGTGCGCACGGCGGCGGCGAGCGCGTGGCGGTCGCTCGTGCCGGCGTCACGGCCGGGAAGGGCTCTGGGCCTCATGGCCGTCGTCGACGCCACCGGGACCGGCCTCTTCCTCGCCGGCTCGGTGCTCTTCTTCACGCGATCGGTCGGCCTGAGCGGAGCCCAAGTCGGTTTCGGGCTCGCGCTGGCCGGCGTCGTGAGCCTGTTCACCACGGTGCCCATCGGCGCGCTGGCCGACCGGTTCGGTCCTCGACCGGTGCTGGTCGTCCTCTGCCTCTGGCGCGAGGTCGGCTTCGCGGCCTACGCGCTGGTCGGAGACCTGCGGGGCTACCTCATCGTCGTCGCCCTCCTCGGCGTGGCCGACAAGGCCGCCTCGCCGGTGCTGCAGATGCTGGTGAGCCAGGCCGTCGGCGAGGGCGAACGGCTGGCCACCATGGCGTCGTTGCGGGCGCTGCGCAACGTCGGCTTTACCCTCGGGGCGGCGGCCGCCGCCATCGCCATCGCCATCGACACGCGCCCCGCGTACCTGGCGCTGCTCTTCGGCGATGCCGCTTCGTTTGGACTGGTGGCCGTGGTGGTGGCGATGTTGCCGCTGCGGGCGGCGTCGTCGGCGCCGGCTGGTGCCCGCCGGCGCGGTGCCTGGCGGGTGCTGGCCGACGGCCCCTACGTCGTTGTCGCCCTGCTCAACGCCTGCCTCACCGTCCACATGACCCTGCTGGCCGTGGCGCTGCCCCTCTGGGTCGCCGAGCACACTCGGGCCCCCCGGGCCAGCATCTCGGCCCTCGTGGTCGTCAACACGGTGCTGGCCGTGGCCTTCCAGGTGCGCGCCGCCCGCGGGGCCGACGGCGTCGAGGGAGGCGCGCGGGCCCAGTGGCGAGCGGGTGTGGCCCTGGCGGCGTCGTGCGCGTGCTTGGCGGCCGCCGGCGGCCTGCCCGGCGGCCTGGCCGTGGCCGTGCTCATCGCCGCCGCGGTGGCGCTCACGGCCGGCGAGCTGTTCCAGTCGGCCGGCGGCTGGGGGCTCTCCTACGCCCTGGCCGACCCCAGCCGCCAGGGTGCCTACCTGGCGCTGTTCAGCCTGGGCCTGGCCGTTCAGCAGATCATCGGCCCGCCGCTGCTCACCGCGCTCGTCATCCCAGCCGGCGGGATCGGCTGGGTGGCGCTCGGCGCCGTGTCGCTGGCGTGCGGTGCCGCTTCGGTGGGGACCGCCCGGTGGTGCTCCCGTCACCGAGACAAGCGTGCCTACCTGGCGGTGGCCACCCCATGACCAGACCTCGCTTGTGCATGGTGGGGGGTTGGGACGAGCTCTACGCCAAGGTGGCCGCCGTCGGTGCCGACCTGGCCGTCCTCCACGAGCGCGACAAGGTGGACTCGGTCCCCACCGCCGGAGCCGGCGTCCCCCCGCCCTTCGCCGAGGCGCACGCCGTCCCCATCCGCGACGTCGACGCGTGCGTCGCCCTCGCCGCCCGGCTGCACCGGGAGCGGCCGTTCGCCGCCGTCGTGTCCTTCACCGAATGGGGTCTGGAGTCGGCTGCCGCCATCGGCGCCCGGCTCGGGGTGCGCGCCAACCCGCCCGAGCCCGTCGCCCTCACCCGGGACAAGCTGGCCATGCGCCACCGGTTGGCCGAGGAAGGCATGAACGTGATCGCCTTCCGCCGCTGCCCCACGCGCGGCGAGGCGGCCGCCTTCGCCCGACGGGTGGGCGGGCCGGTCATCCTCAAGCCGGCCCGGGGCGCCGGCAGCGCCGGGGTGAGCTTGGTGGACCGAGGCGACCAGCTGGCGCAGGCATGGGAGCGGGCTCGAGCACAGGGGTCCGTGATTGCGGAGGCGTACGTCGATGGTCCGGAGTATTCGGTGGACACAATGAGCGCTGATGGCGTCCACGAGGTGGTGGCCGTCGCCGAGAAGCTCACGACCGGCCCTCCGCATTTCGTGGAGCTGGGCCACCACGTGCCCGCCCGCCTGCCGCCGAAGGCGGCCGCCTCCGTGGATGCCGTGGTGCGCCGGTTCCTCGATGTCATCGGCCAACGCCACGGCCCCGCGCATACCGAGTTCAAGCTCGTCGACGACGAGATGGTGATCATCGAGTCCCAAACCCGCACCGGGGGCGACCAGATCTGGGAGCTCAACCGCCTGGCCACGGGCTACGACACGCACCGCGCCTGCCTGGAGCATCTCCTGCACGGCCGACGCGTGCACCAGCGCCGCCACGTGCAAGCGGCGGCGGTGCGGTTCTTCACCGCGCCGCCGGGCCGGGTGGTGGCCGTCCACGGCACGGCGGCGGCCGCGCGCCACCCGGGCGTGGCCCGCCTGCACCTCACGGCCACACCCGGTTCTGTCGTTCGGCCCTTGAGGAGTTCCGAGGACCGTCTCGGCTACGTCGTCTGCGCGGCCGGTTCGGTGGCGGACGCCGTCGCCCGGGCCGAGGCGGCGCAGGGCTGCGTCACCATCACCACCGCGTGAGCATCGCGCTGGCTTCGAGGAGGAGCATCGCAATGGCCCGCTGGCTCATGATCGGCTTCAGCAAGGGCTTCCTGTCGCAGTTGGAGGTCCCTGCCGGTTCGGTCACCGTCCTCGAAGAGCCCGACGTGTGGTGCAAGAAGCACCTGGCCGCCGACCTGGCGCGCTTCCCGATGGTGGGCGAGGTGCTGCTGGGTGAGTACATGGAGTCCGAGGCCTTCTGGCCGCTCGTGCTCGCCGCCCACCAGGCCGAGCCCTTCGCCG
>JBIOZN010000282.1:0-2399 GCA_044871175.1 Acidimicrobiales bacterium
CCCGCGGCCGCCTCACGGCCCGCGCCTCCGCCGCCCGCAACACCCGCGCCGCCCATGCCTCCCGCCCCGCCCACCGTCTCTCAGCCGCCCACCGTTCCTCAGCCGGCCACCGCCGCTCAGCCGCCCCCCGCAGGCGCGCCGCCGGTGCCGGAGCGCGCCACTCCTGCCTCCCAGCGTTCGAAGGGAGAGGTGTACAGCCGCGCCGCGGGACGAGCCCTGGGGACGGGCATCCGGTCGTACCGGGGACGCAAGGCCGCGGCCCCGCCGCCCGCGCCGCCGCCCGCCCAGGACGAGACGTCCACGTCGCCGCCGGACGCCGACGATGCCGGCCGGCCCCCGCTCCCGCCACCGTCGTCCCCGTAGGCTGGGCGGCATGGAGATACCGCCTCCCGAACCCGCCAAGCTGCTCGCGTTCTGGGAGGAGTGGGAGCGGGGTGAGACGCCGCCAGGACGGACGATGGCCAACCTGAAGACCCACGGCCTGCCCGTGCTGCTGAAGGAGCTGGCCGATCGAGCGGGGACCTCGAGCTGAGCGAGGTGCGCCGCGCCGGCGGCAACCAGGTGATCCCGAGGCCCACGGCGTGGCGGCCGGGCCCGCCTGCGCCCTGGGAGAGCAGTCGGGCCAGCCTGCCCCCCCCTCGACGTGGCCACGATCGCCGCAGTCCTGCGGGCCCGTGGTCCTGGGAAGGCCCCGGCGATGGAGCTGGAGGACGCCCGGCACTCGGCCGTCTTGGTGCCGCTGTACGACGGGCCCGACGGCGCCGAGGTGCTCCTGACCCGGCGATCGCAGGCCCTGCGCAACCACCGGGGCGAGGTCAGCTTCCCTGGCGGCCGGATGGATCCCGGTGAGACGCCGCTGCAGACCGCGCTGCGGGAGGCCCACGAGGAGGTGGCGCTCGACCCGTCCCTGCCCCACGTGCTCGGCGAGCTCGACCACCTGAGCACGGTGGCCAGCCGGAGCCGGATCGTGCCCATCGTCGCATCGCTCCCCGGCCGGCCCGTCGTGCGCCCGTCGAGGAGCGAGGTGGCGCGGGTGCTGTTCGTCCCCCTCGCCGATCTCCTCACGCCGGGCACCTATCGGGAGGAGCTGTGGGGCTCGCCGCCCCTCGACCGGTCGATCACGTTCTTCGAGCTCGACGACGAGACCATCTGGGGTGCGACGGCGCGCATGCTGGCCCAGCTCCTGGGCTTGGCCCTCGGGATCGAGGCGTGAGGCCGATCGGCAACACCTCGATCGCCGCGGGCGGGCTCACCCTTCGTCCCTGGCAGCCCGCCGACGTGGCCTTCGTGTACCACGCGTGTCAGGACGCCGAGGTCCAGCGGTGGACACCGTTGCCCCGCCCCTACACCGCCGGTGACGCCGTCCGGCTGCTCGAGCTGTCGGAGGCGGGGCGGGCCGAGAACGTGGCGGCCCACTTCGCCATCACCGCCACCGAGACCGGCGAGGTGCTCGGCTCGATCGGCCTGAAGGACATCGACTGGGACGGCGGCCGCGCCGAGGCCGGGTACTGGGTCGCCCCGGAGGCCCGGGGCCGGGGCGTCGCCACCCTTGCCTTGCGGGCACTGGTGAGCTGGGCCGGGCAGCACCTCGGGATCGGAGAGGTGAAGCTGCTGATCGCGGCTGGCAACCGGGCGTCCGAGCGGGTGGCCGAGCAGGCCGGCTTCGCGCGCGACGGCGTGGTGGCGGGGGGCTGTCAGATCGACGATGCCGTCCTCGACGCGGTTGTCTACCGCCGCGCCACGACCTGAGCGGCGCTCGGCGGAGGCACGGGCGGGGCCGGCAGCCCGGCCGGCGGGGCGGCCGCCGATGCCGGCTCGTGGAACCCGAAGCGCCGGTGCAGCCGTCGGAGCGGTGCCGGTGACCACCAGTTCCACCGACCGAGCAGCGACATGGTGGCCGGCACCAGCAGCAGCCGGACGATGGTGGCATCGACGATCACTGCCACCGCGAGCCCGACGCCGAGCTGCTTCACGAGCAGGAGCCCACCCATCGCGAACCCGGCGAAGACGATGACGATGAGCAGCGCGGCCGACGTGATGATCCGGCCCGACCGCTGGAGCCCGAGCCGCACCGCCAAGCGGTTGTCGCCGGTCTCGACCCAGGCCTCCTTGATGCGCGAGAGCAGGAAGACCTCGTAGTCCATCGACAGGCCGAAGGCGAAGATGAAGATGACCAGCGGGATGGTGGCATCGAGCGCGCCGACGCTGTCGAAGCCCAGCAGCCCGGTCAGGTGTCCATCCTGGAACACCCAGACCAGGGCGCCGAAGGTGGCGCCGAGCGACAGCACGTTCATCACGACCGCCTTCACCGCCACCACGATCGAGCCGGTCATGAGGAACAGCAGGACGAGGGTTCCGAGCATCACGAGGGAGAGGGCCAAGGGAAGCCGCTCGGCGAT
>JBIOZN010000283.1:0-2096 GCA_044871175.1 Acidimicrobiales bacterium
TCGATGACGGCGACGTCGCCGGTGTGCCAGCGGCTGGCCTCGCTGGCGAAGTACACGGCGATCCCGCCGAGGTCGGCGGGCGTGCCCCACCGCCGCATGGGGATGCGGGGCATGACGTTGGCGACGAACCGGTCCCACCCGAAGGCGGGGGCCGTCATATCGCTCTCGACCCAGCCGGGCACGATCGCGTTGGCCCGGATGCCGTGGCGGGCGTGCTCGACGGCGATGCCTTTGGCCATGGCGATCAACGCCGCCTTCGACCCGCCGTAGTGCTGTCCCTTCTGTTGGCCCGAGAACGCCGACCCCGAGCTGGTGAACACCAGCGAACCTCCCCGCCCGCCGGCCACCATGTGCCGCACCGCTTCCTGGGCGGTGAAGAACGCGCCGTCGAGGTTCACGCGCATGACGCGCCGCCACTCCTCCTCGGTCATGGCGAGGAAACTGGGCGCCTGCCCGCTGACACCGGCGTTGACGAAGCACGAGTCGACCGCGCCGAGCTCGGCCACCACGCCCGCCATGGCCGCCACCACGGCCTCGTGGTCGCCCACGTCGCAGCGCACGGATTGCACCCGGTGCCCGTGCTTGAGGAGTTGATCGGCGGCGGCCTCGTTCTTGCCCGGGTTCGTGCCCCAGATGGAGACGTCGGCGCCGTGGGCCGCCAGCGCGTCGGCCATCCCGAGACCGATCCCGCGGTTGCCTCCCGTCACCACGGCGACGTGCCCGGTCAGGTCGAACAGCTCGGTGGCGATCATCGTTGCGACGTTAAGACAGCCCGGTGCACCGCAGAGGTGCGGAGCCCTGCCTGAGGCACCCGGATGCACCGTAGAGGTGCAGATTTTTGACTGGAACGGCGGAGGGACGGCCGGTGCACACGCCCGCCTTGGGCACGGGCGCACCGTAGAGGTGCGATTCCTGTCGGGAAGGCGGGACGCGAGATGATGACGCCATGGCCGACGTCGTGATCAGAGGTGGCATGGTGGTGGACGGGACGGGGGCGCCGGCGCGCCGGGCCGACGTCGCCATCGAGGGGGATCGCATCGTCGCGGTCGACGCCGTGGGGCAGGGCCGCCGCGAGCTCGAGGCCGACGGCCTTCTCGTCACCCCCGGGTTCGTCGACATCCACACCCACTTCGACGGCCAGGCCACCTGGGACCCGGTGCTGGCGCCGTCGTCGTGGCACGGGGTCACAACCATCGCCATGGGCAACTGCGGCGTTGGCTTCGCGCCCGCCCGGCCCGACCACCACGACTTCCTGATCGGGCTGCTCGAGGGCGTCGAAGACATCCCCGGCACGGCGCTGGCCGAGGGCCTGACGTGGGAGTGGGAGAGCTTCCCCGGTTACCTGGACGCCCTCGATCGCACGCCGCACACCGTGGACGTGGCCACCCATGTGCCCCACGCCGCCCTGCGCGCCTACGTGATGGGCGAGCGCGGGGCCGACCATCACGAGGAACCGACACCAGCCGAGCTGGCCCGCATGGCCGCGCTCGTGGCCGAGGCCATCGACGCCGGCGCCATCGGGTTCGCCACCTCCCGCACGGAGGCGCACCGCACGAGCAGGGGCCAGAACATCGGCACGCTGCGGGCGGGCGCCGCCGAGCTGCACGCCCTCACCGACGTGCTGGCCCGATCGGGCCGGGGCGTGATCCAGCTCATCTCGGACGCCTACCAGACCACCGATGACGCCTTCGCCCGGGCCGAGCTCGACCTCATCGAGTCGCTGGCGGTCACCAGCGGCCGGCCGCTCTCGTTCACGGTGCAGCAGGCGCTGCACTCGCCCGACCGCTGGCGTGACCTCATGGGCAGGGTCGACGACCTCGTCGCCCGGGGCCTCGCCGTGCGAGGGCAGGTGGCCCAGCGCCCCATCGGCGTGCTGCTGGGGTTGGAGGCCACGGTGAACCCGTTCCTGCCCTGCCCCTCGTTCGCCGAGGTGGCCCGGCTCCCCCTGCCCGAGCGGGTGGCCGCCCTGCGCGACCCCGACCGCCGGGCCCGCATCCTCGCCGAGCACGATCGTTTCACCCGGGACGACACCGGCGGCCGTGCCGGCACCGGCTTCTTCCGCCAGCTGGCCACCAGCTTCGACCTGATCTTCGCCC
>JBIOZN010000284.1:0-3041 GCA_044871175.1 Acidimicrobiales bacterium
ACTCGTATCGCGTTCAAGCAGCGGATCTCCCAGAGCGCGGGGCCGGTGGAATGGGGGCTCGCCGTCCTCGACCTCGGGACGTTGGCGGTCACTCCCCTGCCGGAGTCGCGGAGCGTCGACGACCAAGTCGAATGGCTCGATGACCGTCGCCTGGCCTACGCCCTGCCCGCGACGTCGAACTCGGCCGAGCAGGACGTCTGGACGCTGCCGGCCGATGGAAGCGGGGCGCCTCAGCTGCTCGTAACTCGGGCCGCGTCGATGACGACCCTCGGCGGGTGAACAGGCGTGGCCTCAGCGCTCCCAACGCTCAGGCGAGAGCTCATCCAGGCGTTCGGCGACGAGCCGACCGATCTCGAGGGACGACGTGGCCGCCGGCGAGGGCGCGTTGCACACGTGGATGGCGCCCTCGCCCTCGACCAACAAGAAGTCGTCCACCAGGGCGCCCGACGGCAGCAGCGCCTGGGCGCGCACCCCGGAGGTGGCGGGCACGAGATCGGCACTGGTCACGTCCGGTACGAGTTGTTGCAGGCTGTGCACGAACCGCCGTTTGCTCAACGAGCGGACGACCTCGGCCGCGCCGGGGCGGGCGTGGCGGCGAGCCAGGTGCCAGAAGCCGGGGAACCGCAGCGTCTCCCACGTGTCGGCCAGGCTGACGTCGCGTTTGCGGTAGCCCTCGCGCTTCAACGCCAAGACCGCGTTGGGGCCGGCGTGCACGGAGCCGTCGATGCCGCGGGTGAAGTGCACGCCGAGGAACGGGAAGCTGGGGTCGGGCACGGGATAGATCAGGCCCTGGACGAGGTCGCGACGCTCGGGGACGAGCTCGTAGTACTCACCCCGGAAGGGCACGATCTGGGCGCCGGGGTCGCAGCCGGCGCGGCGGGCCAGGCGGTCGCTCTGCAGCCCGGCGCACCCGACGAACGCCCGGGCAACCACCGGCCCATCCGGGGTCATCAACTCGTGCCGGCCGTCGCGCCGCTCGATCGCCGTCACCGGCGTGTTCAGGCGCACCTCGCCACCATCGGCGCGCACGAGGGCGGCGAGCACGTCGACCACGGCGCGGAAGTCGATGATGCCCGTGGACGGCACCCACAGCCCGGCGACGCCCTGCACGTGGGGCTCACGGTCCCGAAGACCGGTGGGGCCGAGGCGCTCGGCCGTCAGACCGTGGGCGGCCGCCCGCTCGGCCAGCCGGTCGAGGCGGCCCAGCTCGTCGTCATGGGTGGCGACGATGATCTTGCCGGTGCGCCGGTAGGGGATGCCGTGCTCCTCGCTGAAAGCGATCAAGCCGGCGTTACCCGCCTTGCAGAGCCGGGCCTTCAGGCTCCCGGGCGTGTAGTAGATCCCCGAGTGGAGGACCCCGCTGTTGCGGCCCGTCTGGTGGGCGGCCAGGACGGGCTCCTTCTCGAGCACCACGACGGACACGCCCGGCCGGCGTTCTTGGATGGCCCGAGCGGTGGCGAGCCCGATGATGCCCCCGCCCACGATGGCGACGTCGGTCACGGCCATGACCTAGCCGAGCCGGTGGACGGCGTCGAGCGCCTTGGCCGCCAGGGCGTCGGTGCCCGCCTTCATGGCGTCGAGGTCGATGGCCTCGGAGTCGCCCATCGCACCGTGCAGGTACCGGGCATAGACGCCCTCGCTGATGACGGCCAGACGCCACGACCCGAAGGCGACGTAGTAATCGATGCCCGTGAGGTCGCGCCCAGTGGTGGCGGCGTAGCGCTCGTACAGGTCGGCGAGAGGGCCGAAGCCGCCTGCGGCCGTGGGGTCGTTGCCGCGGGTGGGCGGCTCGCCCGGATCCGTCCAGTAGATGGCGAGGTAGGCGAGGTCGGCCAGCGGGTCACCCAGGGTGCAGAGCTCCCAGTCGAGCACGGCATTGATGGCACCCGTGGCCGTGTCGAGCAGGCAGTTGCCGAACCGGTAGTCGCCGTGGGCGATCACCACGCCCTGCTGCGGGGGGATGCGCGCCCACAGCTCCCGCTCGACCTCGTCGATCGCGGGCAGCTCGCGTGTCTTTGATCCCGCCCACTGCGCGCTCCACCGTTTGAGCTGGCGTTCTACGTAGCCGTCGCGCCGGGCCAGGTCGCCGAGCCCGACCGCGTCCACGTCGACGGCATGGAGGGCGGCGAGGGTGTCGATGAGCGACCGTGAGGCGGCCGGGCGAACCTCGAAGGGCAGCAGGGCGGCCCGCTCGGTGCTGTCGAGCACCTCGCCGTCGACGAACTCCATGACGTAGAACGGCGCTCCGTTCACGCTCTCATCCGTGCAGACGGCCAGCGCAGGGGCGACCGGCACCGGCGTCGGGCCGAGGGCGGCGATGATCCGGTATTCACGGGCCACGTCGTGGGCGGTGGCCAGGACGTGCCCGAGCGGCGGCCGGCGCACGACGTAGCGGTGGCCGGTGGCGTCGGTGACCGCGTAGGTGAGGTTCGAGCGCCCGCCGGCGATGAGCTGGAAGTCGAACGGCGGCTGGCTGCCCTCGACATTGGCGGCCAGCCACTGGCTCACCCGTTCCTCGTCGATCCCCCGCATGGCCGGCCGCACCGTAAGCCGTCAGGCGCGCCGGCGCCAGACGGACCCGGCCCCTATTACACCCGACCGACGCCCACCAGATCCTTGCGGAAGGCACTGGAGATCTTGGCCGGGGTACCCGGCTGCACGGCGTTCATCATCTGGCCACCGCCGATGTAGATGCCGACGTGGTGGATCGGGTTGCCGTAGAAGAACAGGTCGCCGGGCTGGGCTGCGCTGGGGTCGATGTGCGTGGTGACGTTGTACTGCTGCTTGGACGAGTGCGGCAGGCTGACGCCCGCCTGGCCCCAGGCCCACATGGTGAGGCCCGAGCAGTCGAAGGCGACGCCGGGGCTGGCGGCGGCGAAGCGATAGGCGACGCCCTGCTGGCTGAGGGCGGCGGCCACCGCGCCGGCCGCGCCGGGCTGGGGCGAGGGCACGTTCTTGCCCGCCCCCGACGAGCCGCCGCCGCCGTCGTCGCTCTCCTGCTTGGGCGCCTCGGTCGTCGGCGACTGCTTGGGCGCCTCGGT
>JBIOZN010000285.1:0-20995 GCA_044871175.1 Acidimicrobiales bacterium
TCGTCGTCGGCCAGGGGTCCGCTCGCGGCGGTGGCCACCGGCGCCGATGCCACGGTGGCGCCGGTCGAGGCGTCGGGCACGGCCGGGGCGGACCCTGGCGGGGCGGCAGCGGACGGCGGCGCCAGCGCCGCGGTGCTCGGCGCCGCGCCCGGGGGTGGTGGGGGCAGGGACGGCTCGGCCGGTTCGGCGCGCTCGGTGCGTGCGGGGGCGGCGGCCATGAGGGTGGCGATCTGGTCCTTGGTGAGCGGACCGCGCAGATAGCACAGCGCCCAGCGGGTCGTGATCACGTCGGGCTTGTCCTTGCCCGCCCGCCGCAGCACGAACTCCCGCTTGGCCAGGCCCGAGATGGTGGCGCCCACGGCCTCCACGTCGACCTCGCCCGCCGCCGCCCGCATGCCGTCGAGCAGCCGGGCCTTGTCCCGCTCGGTCTGCAGGCGGCCCACCATCCACGTGCCGGCGTTGGACAGGGCCTTGTAGTCGACGTCCACCGGGTTCTGGGTGGCCAGCACCATCCCCACGCCGAACGCCCGCGCCTGCTTCATCAGGGTCATGATCGGCCCCTTGGTGGGGGGCATGGCGGTGGGCGGCACGTAGCCGGCGACCTCGTCCATGTAGACCAGGGCGCGCAGCCCGGTGGTGCCCGACTGGCGGCGCATCCAGGTGACGAGCTTCCCGAGCACGAGGGCGGTGACGAACTGGCGCTCGGCGTCGCTCAGGTGGGCGGTGGACACGATGGCTGCGCCCGGCCCGCCCTCGGGTCGCAGGATCTGCTCGATGTCGAGCGGCGCGCCCTGCGCCCAGGCGGCGAAGGCGGGCGAGGCGAGCAGGCCGTTCAGCCGCATGGCCAGGGCGGTGCGGTCCTTGGGCGGGAAGAACTGGTCGAGCTCGAACACGCCCAGCTTGCGCAGCGGCGGCGTGGCGACCTGGGTGACGAGGGTGGGCAGGTCGAGGTCGCGCCCGGCCGACCACGCCGCCTGGACGAGGTTGGCCAGCAGGATGTGCTCCCGGCTCGACAGCGGGTCGGCCTCGATGCCCACCAGGCCGAGCAGGCCGGCGACGTAGCCGTCGATCTCGTCGTGCACCGCCTCGGGGTCGGCGTCGGCCCCCGGCGCGCGGAGCGACCCGACGATGTCGAGGGGCACGCCGGCCGTGGAGCCCGGCGTGTAGATCGTGAAGCGGGCGGCGCCCTGGAGGCCGGCGATGTCGTCGCCGCCCAGCCCCCATCCGGCCAGGCCCTCCTTCCACTTGTCGGCCTCGGCCTGGGCCAGCGCGTCGGGGGTGATCCCCTCCTTGGCCGCCGCCGCCTCGTCGATCCACGGGCGGAAGTCCTCGCCTCGCAGCTGGGGAAAGGCGAGGAGCAGGTTCCCGAGGTCGCCCTTGGGGTCGAACATCAGCACGGGGATGCCGGCCCGCAGCAGCTCTTCGATGAGCACGACCCCCAGCCCGGTCTTGCCCGAGCCCGTCATCCCGACGATGACCCCGTGCGTGGTGAGGTCGTCGCCGTCGAGCACGGTGCGGGCGCCGTCGCGCTGGTGGGCGGCGGGGTCGACGCCCTCGCCGACGTACAGCTCAGCCATGACGGGGACGGTAGCGAGTCGGGCCCGTCGGGCACGGTAGCTACCGTCACGGCCGTGGGCTTCTCCGGGTTCCCGCCCGCCGGCGTCGAGTTCTTCGCCCGGCTCGAAGGTGACAACACCAAGTCCTTCTGGGAGGCCAACAAGGCCACCTACGCCGAGTCCGTGCGCGGCCCGATGGAGGCGCTGTGCGAGGCGGTCGACGAGCGCTTCCGCCCCCTGCGCCTGTTCCGGCCGTACCGGGACACGCGCTTCAGCAAGGACAAGACGCCCTACAAGACCGCCTGCGGGGCGGTGGGCGAGCGCGAGGGCGGCGCCGTCTACTACGTGCACCTGTCGAGCGCCGGGTTGTTCGCCGCCAGCGGTTACTACCGGATGGCCCCCGACCAGCTCGAGCGCTTCCGGGCGGCGGTGGACGGGCCGGCGGGTGCCGAGCTCGAGCGGCGGCTGGCCGAGGTCCGCGCCGGCGGCTACGAGTCGGGTGGCGAGGCGTTGAAGACGGCGCCGCGGGGATGGCCGCGTGACCACCCCCGCATCGAGCTGTTGCGGCGCAAGGGCGTCACGGTCCACAAGGAGCTAAGCGCCGGCCGGTGGCTGGCCACGCCCAAGGCCAAGGACCGGGTCGAGGCCGTGTGGGCCGCCGCCGACCCGGTGAACGACTGGCTCGACGCCCACGTCGGCCCCAGCCAGCTCCCGCCCGAGGACCTCACCCGCGCTCGCTGACGCCGCCCCCTCCGAGCGTTGGGTCAGTTTTCGCGCGCATACGACGCGAAAGTGACCCAACGCTCCGTGGCGCGGCCGACGCGACGGCGTTGACAGGGCACCCAGCGTGGACGAGGCTCGGCGCCGCCACGAGGACCGGGGGGCTGGCCATGCGTCGTTGGTGCACGGTTGTCGGAGCGAGCATCGCCCTGGTGGCGGGCCTCCTGGCCGCCGCCCCCGCGGGCGCCAGTCCCGCCCCGACTCCCGACCAGGGCGGGCTCGACGTGTACCGGGGCACCGTTGCCCGGGAGGACGTCGCCAAGGTCGTCGACCTCGGCGTCGACCGGCACGAGATCGAGGTGACGCCGTCCGCCACACCGGGCGACGTCGACGTCGAGGTCATCCTCAGCGCGACCCAGGCCGACGTGCTGTCCGAGCAGGGCGTCGACCTCCAGCCCAAGCTCGTCGATGGCGCGACCGTCGCCGAGCGGGCCTCGACGCTGGACGCGCAGGACGAGGGCGTCTTCCGCCCCTACAGCGGGCCCGGCGGCCTCGCCGAGGAGATGCAACAGCAGGCCGACGCCCACCCCCGCATCGCCGAGCTGCAGGTGATCGGCCAGACCGTGCAGGGCCAGGACATCGTGGCCGTGAAGGTCACCCGCAACGCTCGCCGCCTGCGGGACGGCATCAAGCCCGCCACGGTGTACGTGGGCGCCCAGCACGCCCGCGAATGGATCACGCCCGAGATGGTTCGGCGCCTCCTCGATCGCGTCCTCACCGCTTACGGCACCGACCCCCAGATCACCGACCTGGTGAACCGCACCGAGCTCTGGTTCGTCCCCGTCGCCAACCCCGACGGCTACGACTACACGTTCCAGCCGGGTCAGCGGCTGTGGCGCAAGAACCTGGCCGACAACAACGGCAACGGGGTCGTGGACGACGGCGACGGCGTGGACCCCAACCGCAACTACCCGACCCGCTGGGGGTACGACAACGAGGGCTCGTCCCCCGATCCCACGAGCGACATCTACCGCGGGCCGGCACCCGGGTCCGAGCCCGAGACGAAGGCCCTCGACGGCCTGTTCGCCCGCATCACGCCGCAGTTCTTCGTGAACTACCACTCCGCCGCCCAGCTGCTGCTCTACGACACGGGCTGGCAGGTGGCCACCCCGACGCCCGACGACGTCCTCTACGAGGCGATGGCCGGTGACGACGCCCACCCCGCCATCCCCGGCTACGACCCGGACGTCTCGGCCGAGCTCTACACCACCAACGGCGAGGTCACCGAACACATGCAGGAGGCCTACGGGACGCTGTCGTTCACGGTCGAGATGAGCACGTGCGCGACGGTGTCGGCCGCCCATCCCGACGACCAGTGGGACCCGGCTGACTGCGGCAGCGACTTCGAGTTCCCCGACGACGAAGCTCTCATCGAGGAGGAGTTCGAGAAGAACGTGCCCTTCGCCCTGGCCGCCGCCCGGTCGGCACCCGATCCCGACGACCCGGTGTCAGTGGTGGGCCGCACCGCAGAGGACTTCCGCGTCGACGCCTTCGACGTGTCCTACGGCGATCCCCAGACAGTCGCGACGTACGCCAAGCGCGCCCTCAACAACGTGCGCCTCAACTACCGGGTGAACGGTGGGCGCCTGCAGCGCGCCGACGTAGCCGAGTGGACGGGCGGCGAGCGCTACGGCGCCGAGCACAACGACTACTACGCCGAGCTGCGCGGGCAGGTCACCGGCACCCACCGCGGCGACACGGTGGAGGTGTGGTTCACGGGTCGCAAGCCGGGCACGGGGCCGGTCGAGAGCGAGCACTTCACCTACACCGTCGAGCGCGACAGCGGCAATCGCGCCCTGGTGATCGCCAACGAGGACTACACCGGCGTCAACCCGACGTATCCCCCCTCGGTCACCGGCCCGAAGTACCTCAACCAGCATCTCGCCGCCCTCGTCGCCAACGGCGTGGGGGCCGACAGCTGGGATGTCGACGCCCAGGGCGTGCCCCGCGACCTCGGCGTGCTCAGCCACTACGACGTCGTGCTGTGGTACCTGGGGGACAACCGCCTGACCCAGGACCCCGAGGACGCGCTGACCGACTACTTCGGGGCACAGCTCCCCGACCTGGCCGTCGCCGAGCGCCAGCAGTACCTCACCATGGCGGTGCGCGACTTCCTCAACCAGGGGGGCAAGCTGATCTACGCGGGCGAGACCGCGGGCTACTACGGGATCGGCGCCTCCGCCTTCGGCGGCATCTGGTACGGCCTCGACGGCGCCCTCGACCAGGACTGCGTCGTCACCGCCGACCCGTACAGCGACTGCCTGCTGCTGGCCGACGACTTCACGCAGTACTACCTGGGCGCCTGGTCGCGCGCGCCGATCGAGTCGGCCGCGGGCGTCGTGGGCACGGTCGATCCGATCACCGGGGAGGCGGTGCAGTTCGGCGGGACGCTGGCGGCGGCCAACCCCGTCGACGAGGCGGGCGCGTTCCGCCCCACCAGCGACGTGCTGCCCGTCGAGCAGTTCCCGCAGTTCGCCAGCGAGGGCGTGGCCGAGTACGTCGACCCCACCGGCACGTTCATACCCGTCGAAGGGCGGTACGGCGCCGGCGTCGAGCACGCCGACAACAGCCACGCCCGGCTGGCCCGTACGTTCGACCTGAGCAACGTCACCGCCGCCGACACACCGACGTTCGCAGCGCAGTTCTCCTACGACACCGAGCCGGGCTACGACAATGTGATCGTCGAGGCCCACACGGTGGGGCAGGACAACTGGACGACACTGCCCGACGTGGGCGGCGCCACCAGCACCGACGTCCCGGCCGAGTGCGAGGCCGGGTTCCTCCTCGGTGAGCACCCGTGGCTGGCGCACTACCTCACCCTCGACGACGAGTGCACGGCCACCGGCACGACGGGCACCTGGAACTCCTTCACCGGGAGCTCCGACGGCTGGATCCCGGTGGCGTTCGACCTGTCCGCCTACGCCGGCCAACGCGTCGAGATCGTCATCAGCTACGTCAGCGACCCGTTCACCGGCGGCGCCGGCCTCATCGTCGACGACACTCGCCTCGTCACCAACGCGGGCACCGTGGACGCCGAGGGCTTCGAGACCGGCTTCGGGCCCTGGGCTGCCCTCGGCCCGCCCGCGGGTAGCCCCCCGTCGAGCACCGGCTTCGAGCGCAGCACCGGTCTCGGGGGCATCATCGCGGCCACCGTCACCGACGACACGGTGCTGCTCGGGTTCGGGCTCGAGCAACTGGTGTCGCTCGACCAGCGCGTGCTCGTCGTCGGCGCCGCCCTCGACCACCTCGGCGTCGCACCCGCCGTCCGCCGCGCGCCGAGCGATGGGTCGGTCTTGGCGGCATAGCGACGCGAAAGTGACCCAACGCTCCCTGGGCGGCGATCAGCCGGTGTTGCGGAGGCCGGCGGCGATGCCGTTGACCGTGAGCAGCAGGGCCCGCTCGAGCTCGGGGTTGGTGTCGCCCGCGCGCCGGCGGGCCAGCAGCTCGACCTGGAGCTGGTGCAGGGGCGACAGGTAGAGCTCCCGCACGGCCAGGGTGCGCTGCAGCATGGGGTTGGCGTCGAGCAGCCCCTCCTCCTCGGTGAGGCGCAGCACCTCGGCCAGCGTGCGCTCGTGCTCGTCGACGATGACGTCGAACAGCCGGTGCAGGCTCGGGTCGGCCAGGCGCTCCACGTACCGGCGGGCGATCCCGAGGTCGGTCTTGGACAGGGTCATCTCGACGTTGGAGATGAACGTGGCGAAGAAGTGCCACCGCCGGTGCATGTCGGCCAGCAGATCGCCCAGTCCCGCCTCCCGGGCGGCCACCAGCCCGCTGCCCACCCCGAACCACCCGGGCACGATCTGGCGCGACTGGGTCCACCCGAATACCCACGGGATGGCCCGCAGGCCGGCCAGGGTGACCTCGCCCGAGGTGTCGGGCCGGCGCGACGGCCGCGACCCGATGTTGAGCGACGACAGCAACTCGGTGGGCGTGGTCGCCCAGAAGTAGCGGGGCAGGCCGGGGTCGTCGACCAGCTGGCGGTAGGCGCGCATCCCCGCCTCGCTGATGGCGTCCATGGCCGCCCCCCAGCGGGCCAGGTCGTCGTCGGGCGCCCGGGGCGAGGTGTGCAGCACGGCCGCCTGCAGCACGGCGGCCACGGTGAGCTCGAGGTTGTCGCGCGCCAGTACGGGCAGCAGGTACTTGTCGCTGATCACCTCGCCTTGCTCGGTGACCTTGATGGCGCCGTCGAGCGTGCCCCAGGGCTGGGCGAGGATGGCGTCGTGGGTGGGGCCGCCGCCCCGCCCCACCGTGCCGCCCCGACCGTGGAACAGGCGCAGGCGCACGCCGTGGCGGTGGGCCACGTCGCGCAACGCCCGCTGGGCCCGGTGGATCTCCCACTGGCTGGTGGTGATCCCCGCCTCCTTGTTGGAGTCGGAGTAGCCGAGCATCACCTCCTGCACGTCGCCCCGGGCGGCGACGATGGCCCGGTACGCGGGGATGGACAGCAGCTCGCCGACCAGCTCGAAGGCGCCGCGCAACTCACTGATCGTCTCGAGCAGGGGCACGAACCCGACCCGGGCCAGCCCGCGGTGCACATCCACGAGCCCGGCCTCCCGGGCCAGGATCACCGGCGCCAGCACGTCATCGACGCCCTGGGTCATGGACACGATGTACGACTGGATGACGTCGGGGCCGAAGCGGTCGAGGGCCCGGCGGATGGTGCCGAACACCTCGAACACCTTCGCCGCCCCGGCGGGCAGCGAAGGGAAGGCGCCGCCCAGGGGGCGGTGGCCCGACAGCTCGCGCACCAGGAGCGCCCGGCGCTGGGCCCGGTCGAGCTCGGCGTAGGGCCGCGCCAGTTCCTGCAGCGGGTCGTAGAAGGCGGCGAGGGCCTCGTGGTGGGCGGCGGCGTGCTCGCGCACGTCCATGGTGGCCAGGTGCAGACCTGTCGCCGACACGGTGCGCACGAGGGTGGCCAGGCGGCCGCCGGCCACGAGCTGGCCGCGGTGCTCGCCCAGGGACCGGCGCAGCAGGTCGAGGTCGTCCACCAGCTCGGCCGCGCCCAGGTAGTCGCAGCCAGGCTGGTGCTGGCCCCGAGAGCCGGCCGCCAGCCGGGCCCGGGTGCGCCCGAGCTTGGCCCGGATGCAGGAGATCTTGAGCCGGTAGGGCTCCTCGGCGTTGATCCGCCGGAAGCGGTCCTCCACCTCGGGCAGCCGGTCGAGGTCGGCGGCCAGCGAGGTCAACAGCTCGGGCGAGGCCCCCGCCACGCGAGACGACACGCTCAGCTCCTCGACCAGGGCCTCCAGGGCGCGCTCCACCACCCGGATGCCGAGCTCGTGTTGCAGCGTGAGCACGGCGAGGGTGACGTCGGCGGTGACGTGGGGGTTGCCGTCGCGGTCGCCGCCCATCCAGGTCCCGAACCGGATGGGGGTCGCCGTGAGCGGTAGCGGCGCGCCGAGCTCGGCGAACAGGGCAGCCAGATCGGTGAGCACGCCGGGCAGGGCGCCGCGGGCCACGTCCTCGAGGTGGAACATGGCGTTGCGGGCCTCGTCGGTTGGCTCGGGGCGCTCCCGGCGCAGCTCGTCGGTGAGCCACAGCAGGTCGACGACCTCGGCCAGGCGCCGGTCGGTGCGGGCGGTCAGTCCCTCGCCGGGGGCGAGCAGGGCCTCGGCCGCCTCGGCCTCCAGCAGGTCGGCGACGGCCCGGAGCTTGGTGAGCATGGAGCGCCGGGCGGCCTCGGTGGGATGGGCGGTGAACACGGGCTGCACCGCCAGCCGGCCGGCGGCGGTGGCCAGCTCGTCGGGCCCGACGCCGCGTTCGGTGATCAGCCGTGCCGTGCGCTCGAGCCAGCCACCCTCGCGGGCCCGGCGGCGCCGCAGTTCCCGCCCCCGGTGCACCTGCTCGGCCACGTTGGCCAGGTGGAAGTAGGCGTTGAAGGCGTGCACCAGGCGGATGGCGGTGAGGGCATCGACGCTGCGCAGCAGCTCGTCGGCGGCCGCCGGGTCGGTGCGGGTGAGGCCACGCACCTTCTCCACGACATCGAGCAGCTGGGGCCCGACCTGGCGCACCAATGACTCGCCGAGCAACGTGCCCAGCCGGCGCACGTCGGCCCGCAGCGCGGCGTCGGCGGCGTCGTCCCCCCATCCGTGGTGGGCGCGCGGGAGGGCGTCCACGTCGGCGATGGCGTGACGCTACTGCTCCCCCGACGCGGCGGCGAGGGGCCCGCGAGCGAGGCGCGGGCCCGTGCGCGGCCGCGGCGCGCCGCTACGGTGCGCCGACGTGCCGAGCCGGCTGCCGCGGGGCGCCACGCGCCTGCTGATCAGCCTGTTCCTCGGCCAGGTCGCGGTCGCCATGCAGGTGACGGCGGCGGGCATCCAGGTCTACGACATCACCAACAGCACGCTGTCGCTCGGGCTGCTCGGCCTGGCCGAGTTCCTGCCCAACCTCGCCCTGGCCCCGCTCACGGGCACGTTGGCCGACCGCTTCGACCGGCGCCGGGTGGCGGGCGCCGGCGTGGGCCTGGAGGCGCTGTGCGCCCTGGGGCTGGCGGCCTACGCCGCCACCGACCCCACGTCCATCGCGCCCATCCTCGGCATCGTCATCGTCTTCGGGGTCGCTCGGGCGGTGACCGCCCCGGCCAGCCGGTCCATCCCCGCCGACATCTCCCGGCCCGAGCAGCTGCCCCACCTGGTGCCCCGCGCCTCGGCCATGTGGCAGATCGCCTCCGTCGTCGGCCCCGCCACCACCGGGTTCCTGTACGCCGCCGCCGTGCCCCTGCCCTACCTGGTGGCGGCGGCCAGCATGCTCGCCGGCGCGGTGACCCTGCAGTTCGTCCCCCTCCCCGCCCGGGCGCGGGCCGCGGTGGCCGCCGGGCGCGAGGTGCTGCGGGCGGCCTGGGAGGGCGTGCGCTTCGTCCGGCACTCCCAACTGCTGCTGGGCGCCATCGCCCTCGACCTGTTCGCCGTGCTGTTCGGCGGCGCCATCGCCCTCATCCCCGCCATCGCCGAGGAACGCCTCGGCGCCGGCGAGGTGGGGATCGGCTGGTTGCGCGCCGCCGTGGGCATCGGCTCCGGCGCCACCACGCTCGTCCTGGCCGTGCGCCCCGTGCGGCGCCACGTCGGCCGCGTCCTGCTGCTGGCCGTCGGCATCTTCGGCGCCCTCACCGTGGTGTTCGGGCTCACCACCTCCTATGCGGTCGCCTGTGTCGCCATGCTCGGGTTGTCGGCGGCCGACGCCATCAGCGTGTTCGTGCGCGCCACCCTCGTCCCCCTGGTTACGCCGCCGGCCATGCGGGGCCGGGTGCTGGCGGTCGAGAACGTGTTCATCGGCGCGTCCAACGAGTTGGGGGCGTTCGAGTCGGGCGTGCTCGGGGCCCTCATCGGCGCGGCCGCCG
The DNA here is from genome assembly GCA_044871175.1 of Acidimicrobiales bacterium. Classification (GTDB taxonomy): domain Bacteria; phylum Actinomycetota; class Acidimicrobiia; order Acidimicrobiales; family Ilumatobacteraceae; genus JBIOZN01. The sequence goes on from JBIOZN010000285.1 coordinate 9,670, forward strand.
CGGTGGCGTCGGGCGGCGTGGCGGTGCTCGCCATCGTGGCCCTCTGGTGGCACCGCTTCCCGGCGTTGCGCGACGTCGACACCTTCGCCGAGGTGACGCCCGTCGAAGCGCTCCCGTCCGACGCCGCCGCGCCCGCTCCGCCAGGATGACGACCATGACCGACGATCCGCTGGCGCCCATGCCCGAGGACTGGGAGCGGGGCCTGGTGATCGTCGCCCACCCCGACGACATCGAGTTCGGCGGCGCCGCCGCCATCGCCACCTGGACGGCGGCGGGGCGGTCGTTCGCCTACGTCCTCGTCACCCGGGGCGAGGCCGGCATCGACACCCTCGCCCCCGACGAGGCCGGCCCGCTCCGGGAGGCCGAGCAGCGGGCCGCCGCGGCCGCCGTGGGGGTGGACGTGGTCGAGTTCCTGGACCACCGCGACGGCACCCTGCAGGAGGGCCCGGCGCTGCGGCGGGACCTGGCCGCCGCCATCCGCCGCCACCGCCCCGACCTCGTCGTCACCCTCAACCACGCCGACAGTTGGGGGCCGGGGTCATGGAACACGGCCGACCACCGGGCCGTGGGCCGGGCGGTGCTCGACGCCGCCAACGACGCCGCCAACCGCTGGATCTTCCCCGAGCTGGCCACGGCCGGGCTCGCCCCGTGGTCGGCGCGCTACGTCGCCGTTGCCGCCTCACCGGCGCCCTCGCATGCCGTCGATGTCTCGGGCGCGCTCGACCAGGCGGTGGCCTCCTTCGCCGCCCACCGCCGGTACCTGGAGGCCCTCGACACGCGCCCCGCCCTCGAGCAGGCCCAGGCGTGGGTCGAGCGGGCGACGACGATGATGTCGGCCCGGTTCGGCGGCGTGCCCACGGTGGCGTTCGAGCTCATCGCCCGCTGATTCGCCCGCTGATTCCCCACGATTCGGGAACCGCTTCATCCGATGAGTCGTACGTAGATCGTGGGTCGAAGCTCACAACAGTGGGACACCACCGAGGGGGCCAACGAGATGGCACTGACACTCTGGACCAACGTGAACACCGGCCAGCGGCTGAACCGGGCCGAGCTCGAGGGCATGCGCCGCCGGGCGCATGACGTGTACGAGAAGAACAGCCACATCTTCGAAGACGAGGCCGACGCGCTGTCGGCGTTGGGCATCGTCCCCGTCTTCTGCCACGAGCTGTCGCTCGCCGCGTGACCCAGCCGGATCAGACCGCGCGGGCATACGGCCGCGGTGTGATCCGACGGCGCCCTGCCCGCGTGAGGTCGGCGGCCAGGGCCGCCGGGTCGCACGGGCTGTCCACGACGACCACGTCCCGCGCCACCCCGCCCACCGTCGTGGCGCTCGCCACCTCGATGATGATCCTCCCGTCGGCGAACCACCGGCGAACGGCGGCCGGTAGCCCGATCTGATCCGGAGCGGCGTCCTGCGACGGGCTGGCCCCGACCGCCCGCAGGCGCTCCCCCAGGTGCTCCCCCCGCCCGGTGCCGAACCCCCCATCGGCGTCGAAGGTGAACGGCGCCCGACCGGGTGACTCCCACCGCACAGGCGCCGTGGTTGACCACCGGGCGGGTGGGGCAGACTGGAGTCCGGGCGACGGAGGGGGTTCACGATGGCCGAGACAACAGCGTCAGCCAAAGGCTCGCCGACCACGATCCAGCGCGAGCAGCGGTTCGAACACCGGATGAGCGACTTCGAAGCGCTCATGTGGAACGTCGAGAAGGACCCGTGGCTCAACCCCAGCGGCGGGTCGCTCAACGTCATGGAAGAGTCCTTCGACCACGACGACTTCCGGCGGCGGATCGCGTGGTCGGTGGCCGAGGTACCCCGGCTGCGCGAGCGCGTCGTGCCCACGCTGGGGCGGTTCTCGCCTCCGGTGTGGCGCCCCGACCCCGAGTTCGACCTGTCGTTCCACATCCGGGAGATGGCCCTGCCGGCGCCGGGCACCGAGCGCCAGCTGCTCGACCTGGTCGCCGCCCTCTACCAGGACCCCTACGACCGGTCCCGGCCCCTGTGGCAGTTCTTCATCATCGACGGCTTGGAGGGGGGCCGCAGCGCCCTGTTCTGGAAGGCGCACCACACCATCACCGACGGCATCGGCATGGGACTGCTGGGCGAGTACCACGTCCAGCGCATCCCCGACCCTGAACCTCCTCCTGAGGTCGAGCTCGACGCCATCGTGGCGGCCGCCGTCGACGCCGACCGGGAGGGCGAGCGCGAGCGCCCGTCGCTGCCCGGAGCCGTGCTCGGCACCGCCGGCCACCTCGCCCGGCGCCAGGCGGGCATCGCCCGCCGGATGGCGGGCGAGATGGCGCTGTGGGGCACCGACCCATACCGCGTGCGCGACTTCGCCGGCAACGTCGGCCACACCGTCCAGCAGGTCCGCACCCAGCTCTTCGGCACCGGCGGTGACGGCCCGCGGGGCGGATCCCCGCTGTGGCGCGACCGGTCCCGCCACCGCCACCTCGAAGTCCTGGCGGTGCCGCTCGAACCGGTGAAGGCGGCGGCCAAGGCGTTGGGCGGCACGGTGAACGACGTGTTCGTCACCGGCGCGGTCAACGGCTCGCTCGCCTACCACCACCGGCGGGGCGCCGAGGTCGACGCGCTCAACCTCAGCTTCGTGGTCAACACCCGGGAGACCGACGACCTGTCGATCGGCGGCAACTCGTTCGCGCCGACGCGCCTGCAGGTGCCGGGCGGGCCGATGGAGCCGGCGGAGCGGTTCGCCCTCGTCCGTGAGCTGATGGCGGCCAAGCGGGCCGAAGCCCGCGGGGGCGGCGGCGTGCTGGCGGGCGTGGCGGGCGTGGCCAACGTGCTGCCCACCTCGCTGGTGACGCGCCTCGCCCGCTCGCAGGCGGTGAAGCAGGACTTCGCCACCAGCAACCTGCGGGGGCCGCGCAAGCCACGGTGGATCTCGGGCGCCAAGGTGGAGGCCATCTGGCCCTTCGGCCCGCTGGCCGGCACCGCCTTCAACCTCACCACCATGTCGTACCAGGCCAACCTCGGCATGGGCCTGTTCGTCGACCCGGCGGCCGTGCACGAGCCCGCCGACCTCCGCGACAGCCTGGTCGAGGCCTACCACGAGCTGATCAGCGCCGGCGGCGTCGTCGTCTGAGCGCCGGCCGGCGCGCGCGGCGCGCTCCGGGACGCGCTCCTACGCTGCGTGGCCGGTGGCGGCACGGCGAGAACAGGGCTGGGTCCGACAGGAGTGGGTCGATGAGCCCGACGGGCGTTTTCCCGGGTGGGCACGGGTGGCCGCCTTCGTGGTCGCGTGCGCGGTGGTGGGCGCGCTGGTGAGCACGCTGGTCGTGCTCCTGCTGCGCGACGACTCGCACGAGGAGGTCACGGCGCGCGTCGCCGCCCTCGAGCAGGAGAACGCCGAGCTGCGCGCCCAACTGGAGCAGGCGGCCACCACCACGACGGCGGCCGCCACGACGACGGCGGTGGCGACGACGGCGGCCTCGGCCGCCACCACCATTGTGAGCCCGGCGACAACGCCGCCAGGGGCGACGGCGGGCGGGGCGGTGGTGACGAGCGACCCCACCGTGACGACGGCCGGGACTGGGAGCCAGGGCGCCACGACGACCGTGCTCGGCTCCACCACCACGACGGGGACCAGCCGTGGGGGCGGCACTCCCGACCCGGCCACCGCCACCTGCGACAGCTTCACCACGTGGCAGGACGCCGACGACTTCTACTGGGACCAGATCGACCTCCACGACGGCGATGACGTGACCTCGCTCGACCCCGACGCCGACGGCTTCCCGTGCGAGGAGCGGCCCGACGCCCCGGTGGACTAGGGACCGAGCCGGCACCGACGCCGGGGCCAGCGCAGTAGCCTGGTTGACTTCGGAACGAGCGACGGGAGGGCGCGCGTGGAACGACTGGGCGGCCTGGACAGCGCGTTCTTGTACCTCGAGACGCCCACCAACTACCTCCATGTGGCGTGGGCCGCGGTGCTCGACACCACTGCCGACCCGGCCGCCGGCAGCCCGGCGGCCATGGCGGCGCTGATGCGCTCGCGCCTCCCCCAGCTGCCCGCCCTGCGCCGGCGGCTGGCCGACCCCCGCCTGGGCTACGCCCAGCCCGACTGGATGGACGTCGACGTCGACCCCGAGGACCACATCACTCTCGATCGGCCCGGTCCCCTGGAAGCGGCCGCCGCCACCGTCCTCGCCCGGCCCCTCGACCGCTCCCGCCCTCTGTGGGAGCTGCACATCGTCCCCGACCCGGCGGGCGATCGCACCGGGCTGATCATGAAGATGCACCACGCCCTGCTCGACGGCCCCTCCGGCGCCGAGTTGATGGTGCAACTGCTCGACGCCGAGCCCCAGCCCGCCTCGCCGCCGGCGGCGGCCGGCGCCCTGCCCGTGGACGCCGCTCGGTCAGAGGACGAGGTCGTCCGCCGGCGCCAGCGGCGGTTGCGGCAGGCCCCGGTCCGGGCGGCGGAGGGCCTGCGCCGGATGGTCGACGTCCAGGCGGCGGTGCAGCGCTACGACCTCGAGAACCCCGACGTGCGCGTGCCCCTGCCGCTGTCGGCGCCTCGCACACTGTTCAACCGGCCCATCACCGGCCGCCGGGCGGTGCGGTTCACCGGGCTGCCCCTCGACGCCCTCGAGCCGGCCCGGCGCGCCGCCGGTGCCACCGTGAACGACGCCGTGCTGGCCATCGTCGGCGGCGCCCTGCGGCGCTACCTCCTGCGCCACCGCGCCCTGCCCCCTCTGCCGCTGCACGCCATGGTGCCCGTCGCCCTCCCGCCCGATGCCAAGCGGCGCGGCGGCAACAACCTGTCGTCGTTCACCACCACCCTGGGCACCCACCTGCCCGACGGGCACGAGCGGCTGGCCGAGGTGGCCCGGGTCACCAGCATCGTCAAGCGCCGCCACGACCAGGCCGGCCTGGGCGAGCTCGTGGGCCTCAGCGACCTGGTGCCGCCGCGGGCGGCCCAGCGCGTGGCCCGCTGGGTCGGCCGGCTGGGCCTGCCGTCATGGGGGCCGGTGGCGTTCAACCTGGTGGTGTCGAACGTGCCGGGACCCGACGACCCCTTCTACTGCAACGGCGCCCCGGTGGTGGCCGCCTACCCGATGGGCCCGATCACCGACTGGTCGGCCATCAACGTCACCGTGGTGAGCTACCGGCGCTACCTGGCCTTCGGGCTGGTGGCGTGCCCCGACGTGGTGCCCGACCTCGACGACCTGGCCGCCGACCTGGCCGCCGAGATCGACGCCCTGCAACCCTCCCCCACGCCGGCCCGCCTCTGACGCCTCGGCGACGCCAGGCGACCCCCGGCTTCTCGAACGGTCATACTGAGCGACATGGCGACGGACCTGGTGATCAGCGTCGACAATGAGCCGGGCGCGTTGGCCAGGGTGGCCGCCGCCATCGGTGACGCCGGGGTCAACATCGCCGCCGCCACGTGCACCATGCCGGGCGAACAGGCGGCCCTGCACATCCTGGTGAAGCACCCGGAGGCGGCCAAGCATGCCCTCGCCACCTCCGGGGTCACCGTCACCGGCGAGCGCGAGGTCGTGATCGTCGATGTCGAGGACCGGCCGGGCATGCTCGCCGACCTGGCCCGCCTCGTGGCCGAGGCCGGCGTCAACCTCGACCTCGTCTACGTGGCCACCGGCAATCGGGTCGTGTTCGGCTCGCCCGACCTCGACCGCCTGCGGGCGGCGCTGCAGCGCCCCGCCGCCGCCGCCCGCTGACCCCGGGGCGCCCGATCGCGAAGTGGGGTGCCGAGCGTGCTCGCGCACCTCGGGCTTCGTGACGACTTGGGGTCGTCCTGCGACCCGAACTCTCCACAGACACGGCACCAAACGCACGTGTCACCCACTTCCCTGATCGCCCCCGCCACGGCTGTCGGTGGCCACCGGCGCGTCGGTGGTGGGGGCATTGGTCGTGGGCGTCGCCGTCGTGGGCGTCGCCGTCGTGGGCGCAGCGGTCGTGGCCGCCGTCGTGGGGGCATCGGTGGCGGGCGCTCGCGTCTCGGCCGTCGTCGTGGCGCGGGCCGACGTGCTGGTGGTGCGGCGCGCCGTGGTGGCCGTCGTGCTGCCCGGCGTCGCGGTGGTGACCGTGGCGGGAGGCGTCGTGGTGGCGGCCGGCACGGTGGTGGGCGTGTCGGTGCCGTCGTCGCCCGACCGGGCGAGGGCGTACGCGACGCCCAGGGCGATGACGGCGACGAGCACGGCGACGACCGCGATCAGCCAGGAGCGCCGCCCCCGGGGGCCGGCGGGGGCGGGCGGGCCGGGGTAGGCCGGCGCGGCCGCCACACCCACGGGGCGGGCGTCCACCGCCGTCGGGGGCCCGAGCAGGGCGGTGGCGTCGGCCGGCGCGCCCGGCGGCGGGGCGAGGGCACGCGTCGCGGCGTGGGCGGGATCGGCCATGCCGGGCGGCGCAATCGCGGCCAGGGAGGGACCCTCGCCCGTGGGCCAGGCGGCGGCCGTGGGCGGGACCGAGGCCGTGGAGGGACCCCCGGCCCTGGGCGCCGCGGCCCCCAAGGCCGCGGCCATGGCGGCGGCGGTGCCGTAGCGCGAACTCGGGTCGCGGGCCAGGGCCCGTTCCACCACGTCCCCCAGCGCCGGCGGCAACCCGGGGCGGGCGTGGTCGACCCGCTCGGGCGTCGTGGTCTGCATGGCGTTCAGCAGCGCCAGCGGCGCGGTGGCGGCGAACGGCGCCCGACCGAGCAGCATCTCGTGGAGCAGGACACCTGCGGCATAGACGTCGCCGCCGGCGCTGGCGGCCTCGCCCGCCAACCGTTCGGGCGCCAGGTACGACGGGGTACCCAGCACCAACCCGGTGACGGTGGCATCGGCCTGCTCGGCCACCTTGGCGATGCCGAAGTCGGCCACCTTGATGTCGCCGCTGGCCGTCAGCAGCAGGTTGGCGGGCTTGATGTCCCGGTGCAGCACGCCCTGGCGGTGGGCGGCATCGAGGGCGGCCAGCAGCTGGCGGGCGACGGCGACGGCCCGGTCGGGGTCGAGGGGACCGGTGGCCAGCTCGTCGGCCAGGGTGCGGCCCGACAGCCGCTCCATGACGATGAACGGCACGCCGTGGTGCTCGCCGGTGTCGTACACGGCGATGACGTTCGGGTGGTTGAGACGGGCGGCGGCGCGGGCCTCGGCCTCGAAGCGACGTCGCATCTCCGGGCGCTCGGTCCAGTCCCAGCGCAGCAGCTTCACCGCCACCGGACGCCCGAGGCGCACGTCCTGGGCGGCGTACACGTCGCCCATCCCGCCCCGCCCGAGCGGCTCGCCCAAGCGGTAGCGACCGGCCACCAGCTCGGCGTCGGGGGCGGCGACGACAGGGGTGGAGGGATCCGCCGGCATGGCCCCAGCTTGGCGCGCGCGCCTCGTCACGGTGCCGTCACCCCCCTTGGCCGATACCCTCGATGAGATGCCGAGCACCGAGATGGCCCCCGAGGCCTGTCTGGCTCCGACACCGTTCCTCGACCGCGACCACCCGGCCGTCGTCGCCTACGCCGAACGAGTGAGCGCCGAGGCCGATGCCCGCACCGACCGCGAACGGGCGGTCGCCTTGTTCCTGGCCGTGCGCGACCGCTGGCGGTACGACCCCTACTCGTCCACTCGCGTGGCCGACGACTATCGGGCCAGCACGGTGCTGGAGCAGCCGGCTACCTACTGCATCCCCAAGGCGGTACTGCTCACCACCCTGTGCCGGGCCACGGGCATCCCCGCCCGCCTCGGGTTCGCCGACGTGCGCAATCACCTGCAGAGCGAGAAGCTGCGCCAGCGCATGGGCACCGACCTGTTCGTGTACCACGGCTACAGCGAGATCTGGCTCGACGGGCGCTGGTTGAAGGTCTCCTCGGCGTTCAACAAAGAGCTCTGCGAACGCTTCGGCACCAAGGTGCTCGAGTTCGACGGGGCGAGCGATGCCCTCATGCATCCCTTCGACGAGAGCGGCAACCGGCACATGGAGTACGTCCGCCAGCGCGGGTCGTACGCCGACTTGCCCTTTGCCGAGATCATGGCCGCCTTCGACCAGCACTACGGCCCGGGCATGTTCGGTGCCGACGGCGACGAGGCCTTCGCCCCCGCCGCCGATCAGCCCGCCTAGCCGCCCCTCCGGCGCCGAGGACGACGGCGACGTCCGGGCTGCTCGTCACCGGCGCCACCGGCTTCCTCGGGCGCCAGCTCCTGGCCCGGCGGCCCGACGCGCACCACGCACGGGTCGACGTGGTGGACGCCGCGGCCGTGTACGACTACCTCGCCGCCGTGCGCCCCGGCGCCCTCATCCACACGGCCTACCGCCAGTCCGGCCCGGGTGCGTGGGAAATCACCGTCGACGGCGCCGAGCACGTGGCCGCGGCGGCCGCCGCGGTGGACGCCCGCCTGGTGCACCTGTCGACCGACGTGGTGTTCGACGGCCGCCAGGGCGCGCCCTACACCGAGGACGACCCACCGGCCCCCCTCTCGGACTACGGCCGGGCCAAGGCCGAGGCCGAGCGGCGCGTGCGTGCCGCCTGTCCGGGTGCCCTCATCGTGCGCACGTCGCTCATCTACGGCGGTCCGGGGTACGAGCCGAGCCGCCACGAGCGCGCCGCCCACGAGCCCACGGCCACGTTCTACCGCGACGAGGTGCGCTGCCCCGTCCAGGTGGGCGACCTGGCCGCCGCCCTGCTCGAGCTGGTCGAGACCGAACTGGCCGGGCCCCTGCATGTGGCCGGGCCCGAGGCGGTGACGCGGGCCGAGTTCGCCGAGCTGGTGGCCGGGCATCCCGTGCGCCAGGGGCCGGCCCCGCCGGGGCGTCCCCTCGACTGCCGCCTCGACTGCCGCCGCGCCCGACCGCTGCTCCGTACCGAGCTGCGGGGCGTACGGGCCGTCTTCGCCCCGGACGGACCGTGAACGGCCTCATCGAGCCCGGCCCTCGGCCACCGACCGGGCCGTACGGGCGGCCACGCGCGCCAGGCGGAGCGGCTCGGGTGTGCGAGCGCAGGCGACGGCGCGGGCCACCACGGCCACGGCGGTGTCGGGATCGGTGCGCCAGCCGGCATGCACGGCCAGAGGGCGGGCCGTCGCTCGCGTGCGCAGCCACGCGCCGACCGGCGCGGCCTCGAGCCGCAGGGGCGCGGCGGCCCCCTCCTCCGCGGGCGGCCACTCGCCCGTCCCCAGCAGCGGGCGGTGGGTGACGCCCACCGAGGGCAGACCGACGACGGCCCCGAGGTGCAGGGCCAGCCCGGCGCGCCGGGGATGGTCGCGTCCGGTGGCGTCGACCATGACCACGTCGGGCACGACCGCCAGCCCGGCGACGGCGGCGGCCAGTGCCGGGCCCTCACGGAGCGCGAGGCGTCCGGGGTCGTACGGGGCGCCGGCCGTGGCCGCCACGACGACCCGACTGAGGAGCCGGTGCCCGGCGCCCTCGCGCCCGGGGATGGGTTCGTCCTGCCCGGGCACCTCCACGACGGCGGCCGCCGCCCACAGCCGGTCGCCGGCTCGGCCCGGGCCCTGCTCGCCGTGGGCGTAGGCGATGAACGTGCCCGCCACCCGCAGTCGTCCCTCCGGCGGGGTCCACGGGGCCGGCCTCAGCGCGGCCAGGCGCCGCTGCTCGACATCGAGCGCGTCCGCATCGGTTGGCCACGGAGCTGCGGGCCGCCCGGGCTCGGCGCCCTGGGGAGCGGCCGGCGCCGACATGACGCCCTAGGATCGCGCCCCGGGGCCGGGGAGGGTCGAGTGTTCGGACGGCACCCCACAGAGGCCCAAGACCGTGGCAGTGGAGTCTCTCGAAGGTCTACCGCAAGCTGGTCATCCGCTCGCGGGCCGCGCTGCCAGCCCAGCTCGACGCGCCCCGACGCCGGCCCCACACCGTCGGGGGGCCGCCCCCTGGTCAGTCTCGGCGCGATTTCCGCCATATGTGGCGGGATTCGCGCCGAGACTTCCGGCCAATGCAGCGGGCGGAGGACCCCGGCGGACGGGCCCGTCCCTACCCTGGGGCCATGGGCGAACGCTCACCCGGCCCCGGCGCTCGCCGCCGTCTGGTCGAAGAACTGGCCGAGGCCGGCCTGATCCTCGACGGCCGTGCCGATTGGCACGCCGCCGCCATCGAGGAGGTCGCGGCCGCCCGGTGGCCGGTGGTGCACGAGCGACGGGTGCCCAGCTACGGCGCCATCGTCGCTCCCACCACCGACCCGCTCACGTGGGACGCCGGTACGGACCTGCACATCAGCCTGCGCCCCGTCGGCGCCACTCCCCTCGCCGCCGCCCGGCGGTTCGCCGACGGCCTGGCGAGCTGGGTCCTCCGCCATCCCGGAGGCGGCGACGCCTGGGCGGTGTTCGACCGTCCCGCAGGCTCGGAGCGCGACCTCGTCGTGCTCGCCGAGGCCCTCGGGGCGGTGCTCGTGCAGCGCCACCCGAGTGGGACGGTGCGGGTGGTCGGCGGCCTGGGCGTGTTCCGGTGGGACGGGCTGTGGTGGCGCCACGAGCCGCCCCTGGCCACGTGGATCGACGTGGTCGCGGGCCAGGGACCCGACCGCAAGGTGCTGGCGAGGCTGCTCGAGTTCGCCGTGCACGACCTCGGCGCGCACGGCACGGGGGCCCTGCTCGTGCACCGTCCGGAGGGCGACCGGCCGATGGGCTTCGAAGAGCGGCTGCCGACGCCGCCGCCGCTCGACGTCCGCCGCCCGGCCGACCTCGCCCCGTTGCGCCATGCTCTCGCCCAGGTCGACGGGGCGGCCGTGTTCGACGCTGACGGCATCCTGCGCCAGCTCGGCGTGCGCCTCATCCCCACCCCCGAGGCCGAATCGGGCGTGGCCGGGTTCCGGGGGATGCGCCACACGTCGGGACGGCGCTACAGCTTCGACGACCCCGAGGCCACGGTGATCGTCGTCAGCGAGGACGGGCCCGTGTCCGTGCTGCGAGCGGGCCGCATCCTCGGCGCATCCCCCCGTGACGAGGCGGGCTGACGGAAATAGCGTGGATCTCCACACCCCGTGGAGGTGCCATGTCTCTCCTCCTTTCCCGTCGCCGCGCCGTGGGCGTGCCCGGCGGTGCGATGGGTGCCCGGTTCCGACGAGTCCGGGACACGTCCCGTGCCCGGGACGTCGAACATCAACTGGTGGGGGGGACGGCCAGACCCTGGCCAACCTCGTGCTCACGACGCTCGGGTCCGAGAGCACCCTCACCCTGCACTGCGGCGCGGGACGCACCCACGTCACCGTCGACGTCTTCGGCTTCGTCCCCGGCGCCTGACGCCGCCGCCGGGTTGCGAGGATCTCTGGCCGCCCCTGGCTCGTAGTCCCCTGGCGGCGACGCGCGTCGCCCTCTCGCGATCGAGGAGGAGGGGTCCTCATGGGTCACACGTGGAGGAACGTCGTCGTGGGCA
>JBIOZN010000286.1:0-18651 GCA_044871175.1 Acidimicrobiales bacterium
CCAGTTCCACCCCACCGTCTTCTGGCCCGGGCCCGGTGGCCACGGCCAGCAGCTGCTCGTGTCCGAGGCGGTGCGGGGGGAAGGGGCCGTGCTGGTCGACGCCACCGGCCGCCGGGTGATGGAGGGCGTGCACCCGCTGGGCGACCTCGCCCCTCGCGACGTCGTCGCCCGGGCGATGAGCGAGCGCATGGCCACGGCGCCGGGCGGCGTCGACGACCATTTGTTCCTGGACGCCACCGGGCTGGGCGCGCCGACGGTGCTGCGCCGCTTCCCCACCATCGTCGCCCGCTGCCGGGCGGTGGGTGTCGACCCCCTGACCGATCTCATCCCCGTCGCCCCGGGCGCGCATTTCGCCTGCGGCGGTGTGCGCACCGACCGGCGCGGGCGCACCGACATGCCGGGGCTCTACGCCGTGGGGGAGACGGCTGCCGCCGGTGTACACGGTGCCAACCGGTTGGCGTCCAACAGCCTGCTCGAGGGCCTCGTGTTCGGTGACCGCGTGGCCGCCCAGCTCGTGCTGGCCCTGCCCCCTTCGGTGGCGCCCGATCCGGTCGATGCCGCCCGTCCTCCTGGTGGGCTGGCGGCCGGCGCCCGTGCCGCCCTGACCGCGATGATGAGCCGCCATGTCGGCGTGCGGCGCGACGGTGCCGGGCTGGCCGCCGCCGCCCTCGCCCTGGCCGGCCCCCAGCCGGTGCCCGACGGGCCGCCGGGGCGGGCCGACTGGGAGGCCACCAACATCCACACCGTCGCCCGCGCCATCGTCACCGCGGCGGCCGCCCGCACCGAGAGCCGCGGTTGCCACTGGCGCACCGACCATCCCTGTCCGCACGAGCGCTGGCGGCACCGGCTCGTCGTACGCCTCGACGAGCACGGAGGCGTGGCCGTCGAGCCGGCACCTTTGGGGGATCGGCCGTGAGGGCGGCGACGGTGGCGGGCGCGGCGCCCTTGGGCGATCAGCCGTGAGGGCGGCGACGGCGGCCGGCCTGGTGGCGGCCGGCCTCGACCCCGTGGCGGTGGCCGATGTGGCCCGGCGGGCCCTGGCCGAGGACCTGGGCGCCGAGGGCGACCTCACCACGGCGGCCACGGTGCCGGCGGCCCTCTGGAGCACCGGCGAGTACCGGACCCGCCAGCGGGGGGTCGCGGCGGGCCTGCCCGTGCTCGCCGCCGTGCTCGAGGTCCACCTGGGCGACGACGTCGCCGTCACCGCGGGCGTCAGCGACGGCGAGGTCGTGGAGCCCGGCGCCGTCCTGGCCACGGTCACGGCGTCGACGCGAGGTCTGCTCGAGGTCGAGCGGACGTCGCTGAACCTGCTCGGACACCTGGCCGGGATCGCTACTGCGACGCGCCGCTGGGTGGATGCCCTCGCCGGCACCGGCACCCGGGTGCGGGACACGCGCAAGACGACCCCGGGCCTGCGGGCGCTGGAGAAGTACGCCGTGCGCTGCGGGGGTGGCAGCAACCACCGCGCCGGGCTGTACGACGCCGTGCTGGTGAAGGACAACCACGTGCTGGCGGCCGGCGGCGTGGGGGCGGCCGTCGACGCCGTCCGAGCCCGCTATCGCGACCGGCCCGGCCTGGTGGTGCAGGTCGAGGTGGACACCCTCGCCCAGCTGGACGAGGCGCTGGCCCACGGGGCCACTGAGGTCCTGCTCGACAACATGGACCTCGACACACTGGCGGCGGCGGTGCGGCGGACTCGTTCGCGCGCGCCGGGCGTGGTGTTGGAGGCGAGCGGGTCGCTCACACTCGACTCGGTCGCAGCCGTAGCGGCCACCGGTGTCGATCTCGTCGCCGTCGGTGCCCTGACGCACTCGGCCCCGGCGGTCGACATCGGCCTCGACCTGCGCGCCGAGGTCGACGCGCCGCCGTCACCCCACGATCGGGTTGACCGGCGCGTCGGCGGTGAGGCCGGCGGCGTAGAGCTCGTCGATCTCACCCTCCGACAAGCCGACGATGGTGCCGAGCACCTCCCGGGTGTGCTCGCCGAAGGTGGGTGAGCACCGCGTGAGCGTCGGGCGGCACTCCACCAACCGCCACGAGACGCCCGCCTGCTTGTACCGGTGCATCTTCGGGTTGGGCAGGTGCACCCAGAAGCGGCGGCGCAGCAGTTGGGGGTCGTCGTGGATGTCACCCGTGTCGAGCACCCGCCCGGCGGGCACGCCGGCGGCCTGCAGCTCCTCCATGGCGTCCTGCGGGTCGCGCCCGGCGGCCCAGTCGGCCAGCAGCCCGTCGAGCTCGTCGTGGCGGGCCCGGCGCTCGTCCAGTGTCACCCCGGCCAGGTCGTCCCGGCCCAGCACCCGGCAGCACGCCCGCCACTGCTCGTCGGTCACCACCGAGACGACGATCCACTGCTCCTCGCCCGCCGTCCGGTAGGCGCCCTGGGGCGCCCACCGGTCACTGCGGTTGCCGAGGTGGGGCGGTTGCTCGACGCCGTCGCGTGACGCCGCCACGAAGGCTTCGCCCGCCAGCAGGCTGGCCCCTTCGCGCTGGGCGAGGTCGATGAACGTGCCCCGGCCGGTGCGGTGGCGCCGCAGCAGGGCGAGCGCGATGGCGCCGGCGGCGTAGATGCCGGCCACCGGGTCGCCGTAGGAGATGCCCGTCTTGTACGGCTCCTCGTCGCCCTCGTAGCCGCTGAGCGAGCACAGCCCGCTCATCATCTCGATGACGGGCCCGAAGCCGACGAGGTCACGGTCGGCCCCCGTCTTCCCGAAGGCGGCCATCGACACGAGGATGATGTCGGACCGCGCGCCCTGGAGCACCTCGTATCCCAGGCCGAGCTTGTCGAGCACGTCGGCCCGGTAGTTCTCGATGACCACGTCGCAGCGCTCGACCAGCCGCAGGAACAGGTCGCGGCCCCGCTCGTCGGCCAGGTCGAGCACCAGCGACTTCTTGTCCCGGTTGTACTCGTTGAAGTAGAAGGCGCTGTTCCACGGGTCGGCCACGCCCGGCTGGGGCAGCAGGGTGCGGATGTTGTCCCACGCCCGGGGCGACTCGATCTTGATCACCTCGGCACCCATCTCCGCCAGCAGCTTGGTGGCGTAGGGGCCCGCCCACATCATGGTGAGGTCGGCGACCCGCACGCCCTCCAGGGGACGGCGCTTCACGATTGCGCTCCCGCGAGCCAGTCCTGCGCCACCGCGTCGGTGTCCTCGCCGGGTGCGTGCAGGCGCTCGGGCGGGCGCCAACCCAGGCCGCCGAACGGCCGCCCGGGCACGCGAGCCGTCCCGGCCGGGGTGTCGATGTCGTCCCACGGGTCCCGCTCGGCCAGTGTGGGCGAGGCCAGCAGCTGGGCCGGCGTGAGGGCCAGGCCGACCGGGATCTTGCGGGCCCGACCGATGGCCATCAGCTCGTCCTGGGTGTGGCTGAGCGTGAAGACGAGGACCTTGGCCATCACTTCCTCGTTGTGCTCCAGGCGGTACACCGAGTCGAGCAACGGTCCCTCCAGCAGCTCGGGGTCGCCGGTGTCGGCGGCCATGACCTCGAACAGCGGCCGCACCTGACGCTGGAGGGCGAAGATGCCCACGTAGCCGTCCAGGCACGGGTAGATGCCCCACTCGCCACGCGTCTGGTTGCCCATCCGGGGCAGCACGGGGCTGCCGTAGGCGACCCACGGGGCGTACAGCTCGAGCAGGCCGGCGGCGCACTCCTGCAGCGACAGGTCGATCCAGTCGCCCTCGCCTCCGACGACCGCGCCCAGGTAGGCGGTGGCGGCGGCGGCGTGGGCGTGCAGCCCCCCGAGGTACTGCGCCTGGCTCCCGCCGGTGACGAGCGGGGCCTTCTCCAGCGACCCGGTGAGCGACATGATCCCGCCCGTGGCGAAGCTCACGATGTTGGTGGCCTGGTAGCGGCGGTAGGGGCCGGTCTGGCCGAAGGGGCTGATGGACACCACCACCAGCGCCGGCCGGTCGGCTCGCAGCTCGGCCGGCGCCAGCCCGAGGTCGTCGAGGCGGCCCGGTGTGCCCTCCTCGATGACGATGTCGGCCGCCCGGGCCAGGGCGCCCAGGTCGGCGGCGCGCACCCGCCGCTTGCCGGCCACCAGGTAAGCCTCCTCGGTGTCCGTGAGGGGCGGCTGGTCCTCGTGGCCCTCGACCCGCACCACGTCGGCCCCGAACCCGCCGAGCAGGTGCGTGGCGAAGCCGGCCGCCACGCCGCCGGCGATCTCCAGTACCCGCACGCCCGTCAGCGGCGGCTCGTCGTCGTAAGCGTGATGAGCGTGATCAGCGTGATCGGCCAACCCCTTGCCCCCCTCGTACCGGTTGGCGCGCATCTTGGCAGCCCGCGCGAACCTGGGTTTGCACCCTGACGGCCAATAGTGGGCCCTCAGAGTGCAAACCGGCGTCAGCGGCCGGCGGAGGAGGCGAAGGCGGCATAGCCCACGACGGAGCTGGGGTCGCCCGAGCGGTCGGCCGAGGTGGCGTAGTCGAGGAGGACCAAGCGCGTGCCGTGCGCCTGGGCCGCCGCCAGCAGCCCGCGCACGGCCGCCGCACCGCACGCGCTCCCGGGCCCGACGCCGTCGCCGTCGCCGGCGGTGATGGCCTCGATGGTGGCGGCGTCGAGGCGCCGGGCGGTGGCGTCGTCGTGGTAGTGGCTCAGGTCGGTGCTGACCACGATCACCGTGCCGGGACGGTCCCAGAAGTGCTCGAGGACCCGGCCGAGCACGTCGGCCGACCGTGCGCCGGTGAGCAGCGGGAGCACCGCGAACCGGCTCAGGATCGCCTGCAGGAACGGCAGATGGACCTCCAGGCTGTGCTCGGGCTCGTGGGCGTCGTCGTGCACGCGCACGCCCGGCTCGCCGAGCGCCTCACGGCGCGCCTCGTCGTCCACCGCCACCGGGCCGAGCGGGGTGGCGAAGGCGTCGGCGCTCGACGCCGCCACCCCGTCCACTGCGACGAAATGGGCGGGGCCCACGAGCACGACCAGGGCAGTCTCGGGGTGGGCGGCGCGCAGGACGGTGTAGGCGCGGGCCGCGACGGGGCCCGAGTACTGGTAGGCGGCGTGGGGGGCGATGAAGGCCGTGCCGCCGGCGCCCTCGGTGGGTGTCGGGGGCGGGGCCGCATCCAGCAGGTGCCCCACGGTGCGGCGCAGGCGGTCGGCGTCCCGGGGGTAGAAGCGGCCGGCGACGGCCGGCGGCCGGGCCCGGGCCGCGCCGCTCATGGCCTCAGCGCCGGGACAGGCGCACGGGCTGGCGCCGCCGGCCCCACGACCCGGGCGGCCCGTCGAACCGGCCTGGCAGCGCCGTGCCGCACCGGGCGCAGCGCCCGTCGTCGGTGAGGGCGTAGCGGCCCAGGTCGTACCAGTCGCGCTCGACCACGACCTCGCCGCACCCGGCGCACACCGTGCTGGCACCCCTGGTGTCGTGGACGTTGCCCACGTACACGTGGCGCAGGCCGTGGGCGACGGCGATGGCACGGGCGCGCCGCAGCGTGGCCGGCGGTGTCGCCGGCACGTCGAGCATCCTGAAGTCGGGGTGGAAGGCGGTGAAGTGCAGGGGCACGTCGACGCCGAGGTGCTCGACGATCCATGCGCTCATGGCGTGGAGCTCGTCGTCGCCGTCGTTGTGCCCGGGGATCACCAGGTTGGTGATCTCGAACCACACGTCGGTCTCGTGCCGCAGGTACTGCAGGGTGTCGAGCACGGGCCTCAGCTGGCCCACGGTGACGTGACGGTAGAAGTCATCGGTGAACGCCTTGAGATCGATGTTGGCGGCGTCGATGTGGCGGTAGAACTCGACGCGGGGTTCGGGGCACATGTAGCCGGCGCTCACGGCCACCGCTTGGACGCCCACCTCGTGGCAGGCGTCGGCCACGTCCATGGCGTACTCCATGAACACGACGGGGTCGTTGTACGTGAAGGCGACGCTGCGGCACCCGAGGGCCACCGCGGTGGCGGCGATGGTCTCCGGGCTGGCCGCATCGGCCAGCGTGTCGACCTGCTTGGACTTGGAGATCTCCCAGTTCTGGCAGAAGCGACAGGCCAGGTTGCAGCCGGCGGTGCCGAACGACAGCACCGACGAGCCCGGCAGGAAGTGGTTGAGGGGCTTCTTCTCGATCGGGTCGACGCAGTACCCACTGGAACGCCCGTAGCTGGTCAGGACGACGGCGTCGCCCTCGCGGGCGCGGACGAAGCACATGCCCCGCTGGCCCTCGCGCAGCTTGCACGCCCGGGGGCAGACGTCGCACTGGACGCGGCCGTCGTCGAGCAGGTGCCAGTACCTGGTGGCGACGCTCGTGGCCGCAGTGACGATGCCGAAAGGGTAATGGGCGACTGCGCCGGCGCGCCGGGCGAGCGAGCCCACGGCGAGCTCACCGGATCGCCGCCGCCCTCAGCCCCGACAGGAGCGCGCCGGCGGTGATCGCCGCCGACCCGGCGAGGATCTCGAACTGCTCCACGTTCACGTCGGTGAAGGCCGGGTCGGCAGCCATCGCTAGTGTCTGCGGGGCTCGATTGGCGGCCTCGGCGGCGGCCGCGTCGCGGAAAAGGTAGATGCCGCCGTAGCGACGCCGTCGGGGGTCGCTCAGCCACAGCTTGGCGAGCAGGCCGGGCCAGGTGTTGAACGACTCGGCGATCGCCTCCGCCTTGGATTGGTAGTCGGCATGGGTGAGGCCGTCGAGTTGGAAGGTGACGATTCGTGCGTGCATGGGGGGCTCCCGGCGTGTTCGTGGACGATCGGTACGGTCGCAGCTCGCGATCAACGGCGCATCGGCCGAACGCTCCATTGGGCCCGCGGCTCCGACGAGTGCCAGAACCCTCGCCGTAGGATCGGCCCATGGACACGGGCCGGGTGGCCGACCGCTTGGTGTCGGCGGCGGCGGCCGCGCTGGTGGGCCGGACGGTCGAGCGCGATCGACTGTGCGCTTGGGTCGAGGATCCGTCCGGGCCGGCGGTCGTGTTCGTGCACGGGGCGGGCGGGATCGGCAAGACGGTGCTCGTGCGCGGAGCGCTGAGTGGTCCTTCGACGCTCGTCGTGGACGCTCGTGAGGTCGAGCCGACGGCGGCCGGTCTGCTGGCGGCGCTCGGATCGAGGCTGGGCGTGGATCGCCCCTCGTTGGAAGGGGTGACGGCGGCGATGGACGCCGCCGCCCTCCAAGCCCTGGTCATCGACAGCTACGAACGGTTCGCCGTGCTGGACGGTTGGCTTCGCAACCAGCTGGTGCCTTCCTTGCCCAGCGGCACGACCGCCGTGGTGGTGGGCCGCAACGCCCCCAATCTGGCGTGGCGAACAGCGCCGGGCTGGAGGCAGCTCGTGGCCGAGCTCCATGTGGGCCCGTTGCGCGAGATGGACGCGGCCGACCTCGTGGCCCGGCGGCGACTCGACCCGGCGCGGGCCGAGCGCGCGCTGCGTTTCGGGCGGGGCCATCCCCTCGCCTTGGAGCTGGCGGTCGAGGCGTTGGCCCGTCATCCGGATCTCGCGGTGCACGAGGGGCCGCCGCCCGAAGTCGTCGAGGAGCTGGTGGACGTGTTGTTCGACGACCTCAGCGACGACGTCCGGGCCGTCGTCGAGGCGGCGGCGCTCTTGCGCCGGGTGACGCTGCCACTGCTGGCCGCGGTCTTGAACCGAACGGAGGCTGAGGTCGAACCGGCATGGCGGGCCATGAAAGACCTGCCCTTCGTGCGCGTTCAGCTCGATGGACTGGAGCTCAACGCCGTCGTCCAGGAGGTGGCCGCGACCAGCTTCGAGCTGCGCGACCCCGTACGGGCCCGTTCGTTGCGGCGTCGGGCCGCGGCCGTGGCCCTCGCCCGGGTGGAGGGAGCACCGGGGTGGGCGGCCACCGCCGACCTGCTGCACCTGGTCCAGAACCCGGTCGTGCGCAACGGGTTCCTGCCGCCGCCGGGGCTGCAGCACCCGGTCGAGGCGGCCGCCGACGGCGACCTCGCCGCCATCGCCACCATCGCCGATCGCCACATCGGCGCCGAGGAGACCGAGCTCCTCCGGTGTTGGTGGACGCACCACCGCGACGGGTTCTCCGTGGCCCGGGGCGCCGCCGGGGAGGTGCGGGCGTTCAACGTGCTCGTGGAGGCCACCGCCGTCGCGCCCCCCGTCCTCCACCGGGACCCGATGGCCCGCCTCGTGGTTGACGATCTCGCTCGCCGGCCTCTGCGGTCCGGCGGCCGGGCGCTGTTCCACCGCCAGGCTCTCACCCTCGAACGCGGCCGTGAGCCGTGCCCCGAACTGGCGCTGATGATCGTCGATCTGAAGCGCACCTATCTCGAGCTCCGCCCTGACCTGCTACGGGTCTATGCGGTCATCGCCGGCGGCGGTCGGATCACCCCGATGATGAGGGCCTTGGGCTTCGCCCCCGTGGACGGGCGCGACGTGGGGCCAGTGCGCTTGGAGCTGTGGGGCCTGGACATGCCCGCCGGCAGCGTCGACGCGTGGATCGCCCGTCACATCGAGGTCGAGACCACCCGACCACCGCTGGCGTCTCCCGCCGGTCCCCGCCTGGCCCCGTCGGCGGCGGTCGCCTCACTCAGCGCCCGCGAGCGAGAAGTCCTGGCCGCGCTGGCCGACGGGCTCACCAACCAGCAGCTCGCCGAGCGCCTGTTCATCAGCGAACGCACCGCCAACCGGCACCTCTCCAACATCCTCACCAAGCTGGGGGTGCGCAACCGGACAGCGGCGGCGCGCGTCGCCATCGAGGCCGGCGTGGCCGGCTGACGGCCGGGCACTACAGCATTCGCTCCATCCGGGTCTATGGAGCGAACGGCCGATGCTCCTCCGGGGGCGGCGTTCGTACGGTCCCGGCATGAGCACTGCCACCTTCACCACCATGCGCCGCACGGTGCCCGTCGAGATGATGGAGCGGTTCCGCGACCGGGCCGCCGAGCACGATCGGAACGGCACGTTCCCCACCGCCGACCTCGCCGACCTCCGCAGCCTCGGCTGGCTGACCGCCGCCGCGCCCCGTGAGTACGGCGGCCTCGGGCTGGATCTGGCCGAGCTCGGCGCCGAGCAGCGCCGGCTGGCCCGCTACGCGCCGGCCACGGCCCTGGCCACGTCCATGCACCAGTACTGGGTCGGCACCGCCGCCACCCTGGTGGCCTTCGGCGACCCGACGGCCGCCCGGATCCTCGGCTGGGTCGCCGCCGGTGACGTCCTCGCCTCGGGCCACGGCGAGATCGGCAACGACGTGCCCATCGCGCTGTCCACCACGCGGGCCGAGCGGGTCGCCTGCGGCTGGCGCCTACACGGTCGCAAGCACTTCGGCTCGCTGGGACCGGTCTGGGACCGCCTCGGCTTCCACGCCATGGACGCGGCCAACCCGGCGGGACCCGTGATCGTCCACGGGTTCGTCGCCCGCTCCACGCCCGGTGTCGCGGTGATCGAGACCTGGGACGCCCACGGCATGCGCGCCACCGAGAGCCACGACACCGTCCTCGACGGCGCCTTCGTGCCCGACGACGACGTCCTCTGCGTGGTTCCCGCCGGGCCGCCGGCCCACCCCGCCGTGGGGGCGATGTTCGTGTGGGCCTCCACGCTCATCGCCAATGTGTACCTGGGCATCGCCGAGCGGGCCATGGAGCTCGCCGTCGCCGACGCCACCACCAAGCGATCCATCGGTCTCGACGGGCGCACGCTGGCCCACAACCCGATGCTGCAGCACCAGGCGGCCGCGATGCACCTCGAGCTGGACGCCGCCCGCAAGGTCGTCGACAGGGTGGCGGCCGACTGGACGACCGGCGTGGATCACGGCGCGGCGTGGCCCGTCGAACTGTTCGCGGCCAAGTGGCGCTCCGCCATCGCCTCCATGCGCGTCGTCGACCTCGCCTGCGAGCTCGCCGGCGGCGGGAGCTTCCGGCGCGGCCACGAGCTCGAACGGCTCTCCCGCGACGTGCGGGCCGCGCGCTTCCATCCCGGCACCGACGCCTACACCCACGAGGTCATCGGCAAGGCCGTCCTCGGCATCGACCCCACCGGCCCGCGCTGGTGACCTGGTTTACCGGACGTGGAAGCCGCGCTCGCCGGCCGGCGCCTCGACCGACACCTCGACGCGCGTGACCCGGGCGAGGCGCGGGCCCTCCCGCATCCAGGCCACCAGGCGCTCGACCGCCCCCGGCTCGCCCTCGAGCACCGCCTCGACGGTGCCGTCGGGGTGGTTGCGGACCCAGCCGGCGACGCCGGCGGAGAGGGCCTGCTGCCGGCAGGACTCGCGGAACCACACGCCTTGCACCCTGCCCGCCAGGACGACGCGCCGTCGCACCACGCCGACAGGATGGCCCGCGGGAGTCGGGCGCGGCCGCCTGGCCGCCGCGGCCTCCGCTCGAGGCCGGCAGTAGGCGCCTGGGCGCGGGCTGGCAGCGGCGACCGCCGCTCCCTACGGTGTGCGGCCGCGTGAGCGGACATGCGGGCCGGGGCCAGGTGGGCGCGATCGCGCTGGAGGTCGCCGGCACGACCCGGGCCAAGGGGGCGGTGAACGAGGACGCCTACCTCATCGCCGCCGAGCAACTGCTGTTCGGCGTGTTCGACGGTGTGGGCGCCACCACGCAGGCCGCGCAAGCGGCCGAGCTGGCCGCGGCCACGATCCGGGCTGCCTATCGCCAGCATCATTCGGACGACGGCGAGGATGAGCGCGCCTTCCTGCTCGAAGCCGTGCGCGCCGCCGGAGCGGCGATCGAAGCCGAACTGGACGACGGCCTCACGACGGCGTCGGTGGTGAAGGTGGGCCCACGCGATGACGGTGGGGCCACCGCCGTCATCGCCAACATCGGCGACAGCCGCATCTACCGCTACACCTCCGGTAACGACCTCGAGCAGTGCACCCTCGACGACTCCCTCTTCGGGGCCGACTGGGATCTGCAGTGGCGGTTGAGCGAAGTGGTGGCCCCGGTGACGCTGCTCGAGGTGATGTACCTCCAGCAGCGCAACATCCTCGACCGGTGCCTGGGGGCGCCGGGTGACACCGCGCGCGTGTGGGAGACGGGGCTGGAGGACGGCGACGTGCTCCTCGCCCTCACCGACGGCGTCACCGACAACCTCACCGCCTCGGAGGTGCGCGCGCTCGTGCACGAGAGCGCGGGCAGCCCGGAACGCACCGCGCAGCGGCTGGTGGAGGCGGCCGTGGCGCGCAGCCGGGCGACCGACCACGCGCGCGCCAAGGTCGACGACATCACCGCCGTGGTCGCTCGCGTCCACGTCACGACGTAGCGCCACTCGCCCGCGCCCCGCGGCCGTCTGCGTTCGGAGGAATCCAGGGAGGCCGGTGGCGCCGAAGTCCGGCGAAACCGAAGCCGATCCCCCGCTTCGTTCGCACGACCAGGAGAACCACCATGACGGACTTCGACGCGCCCTTCGACCCGGTGCTCGCCGGGCCGGCGCCCATCGGGACGCGCCCCGGGCTCCCGCCCATCGATCGGGGACCGGTCATCCCCCGTCCCCCCGTCGGTAGCCCGTTCTCGGCCGGGAAGACCCCTACGCGGCGGGGCGGAGGAAGCCGGCGTCGAGCAGGGCATCGACGAGGGCGTCGGCATCGGCGGGATCGAGGCCGGGCACCTCCTCGACGAGGTCGGCGGGCCGCAGCGGCCGCCCCGGTGTCGTCGCCGCCAGGCGGCGGGCGGCGGCCAGCGGCGCCGCCGTGAGCGCCAGGCTGGTGTGGCGCGCCATCCCGGGTTCGGGGGCGACGACTTCGACTTCGGTCTCGTCACCCCCGCCGATCGGCCCGATCAGAGCCAGGGAGCCACCGGCGGTACGCGTGACGGCCGACCCCTCCCGCGAGGCACCGGGCAGGAGGTCGGCCGGGTCCAGCTCGGCCACCAGCCGGGCCAGGTCGGCGAGGTGGGCGGCGGGCTGCGCCTCGACACCGCTGACCGGCAGGGGTAGCGCGTCGCGCCAGCGGGCCTCGCGCAGCAGCCGGGCCCGCAGGGTCGCCAGCACCGTGTCCGCCCACAGGATCGGCTCGTAGTGGAGGTGCAGCGAGATCGACGCCTCGTCCGATGCCGTCTCGTGCCACCAGCCGCGTGGGATCGAGAGCATGGCTCCCGGGGTGAGCACGAACTCGCGGGCGTCCTCGGGCATGGTGGTGGGCAGCTGCTCGTGGCACGAGAGGGCGATGTCGGGCGGCACCGAGCGGTCGAGCATCGCCCAGCCCTCGGTGGGCAGGACGGCGTGGCGGTTGGGCGCCACCCGCCAGCGCTTGCGGCCCGAGAGCTGGAGGGTGAAGTTGTGGACCGGGTCGAAGTGGGCCCGGGTGCGGGCGCCGGCCGGGTTGCAGAACAGCGTGCACTGCACGTTGCGCGCCGGTGCCCCGAGCTCGGCGGCCACCTCGTCGCTCACCACTTCGAGCGCGGGCACGTCGAGCATGTAGATGGCGATGCCGGCGCGGTGCAGCCGGCGAGCCGCCGTGGGTGACACGAGCGCCGTCTGGTGGATGCCGTCCCGGTCGGAGAACCAGGCCACGACGTCGGCCTCACGATCGGCGAGCAGGTCGTCCACCGACGCCGAGGCGAGGTCGCCCAGCACGGCCAGCCGGGCCGGGTCGGGCGCGAGGAAGACGGCGTCGGCCAGGAACCTGTCCTCGAACCGGTCGAGGCCGAGCGGGTGCAGCCAGCTTGCCAGCGCGCCGGCGCTCACCGGGCGTCCTGCCCGCCGATGACCCGGATGCCGGAGCGGGGCACGCCGCGCTCGGCGCGGCCGATGATGCGGATGCCGGCGCGAGTCCCGGTCGAGCGCGCCTGGTGGCCGACGACGCGCACTCCGGAGCCGGTCCCCTCGCCGTCCCGCCCACCGATGACGCGCACGACGCGCCGACCGCCGTCGGCCGCCAGGCTGGGCCGGGTGACGATCCGGGTGTCGAGCACGCGCACGCCGCGCGGGCGGGAAGCGGTGGGGATGATGCGGGGGGACATGGGCGCTCCTCGGAGTCGACGGGGTGTCGACGCTACGGAAGTCGGCCCGCCGGCTCATCCGTGACAGGTACGGAATGCTGCTCTTTCCGCCTGACCGAGCGCACGGCCGTCCGTACGCCCACCCGCTACGGGACGGCGCGAGGCAGTGGCCGGTGCGCGCTCGTGTCACCACCGTGTTGCGGGGGTCAGCGCAGTGGTGACGCCGGCGGCGTTTCCCGGGCCGCGGGACGCGGGGTTTCTCGTTTTCCTGGCTCCGCAGACGGCCGGTAGGGTCCCGAACCCGAGGAGAGGAGGCCGAATGTCATCTGCTCCCCCCGTGCGCGGCGGAATTCCCCGGCCGGTGGACGGGACCCCAGCGCGACAGGGGTCCGCGACGGGAGGGTGAGGGTGGCCACGGTCGTCAACGTCGCCGGCCCCGACCACGAGCAGCCGCCGAACGGACCGTCCGGGCGAGCGGGATGGGTGCCGGCGTGGTGGCAGTCGCGCCTCGGGCGCCGGCTGCTGCAAGAGATCGTCCTGATGCTGGGGCTGTTCCTCTTCTACAAGTTCGTCCGCCTGCTGGCCGGCGGCCAGGTGGTGGAAGCGTTCGCCAACGCCCGCGACGTGATCGATCTCGAGCGGCGTCTCGGCATCTTCAACGAGGCCGCGCTGCAGGACGTCGTCCTCGGGAGCCGGGCCGTCGTGCAGTTCCTCAACACCTACTACGTCACGCTGCACTTCGGCGTCATGATCGTCACGCTCATCGCGTTGTACGCGTTCCGGCCCGAGGGTTACGCGCGCAGCCGGCGGATCCTGCTCACCATGACGTCGATCGCGTTGGTGATGTACGTGGCCTACCCCCTGGCGCCTCCTCGCATGTTCCCCTCGCTCGGTTTCGTCGACACCGGGCTCGTGGTGGGCCCGGGCGCGTACGCCCCCGGCGCCGCGTTCCGGGGCGTGGCCAACCAGTTCGCGGCGATGCCCTCGATGCACTTCGGCTGGGCGGTGCTGGTGGCCTGGGCGGTGATCAGCTACACGCGCTCACGGTTCCGCTACCTGATCGTGGTGCACCCGGCGCTGACGTTGTTGGCCATCGTGCTCACGGCCAACCACTACTGGCTCGACGCCGCCGTGGCCGCCGTCATCTTCGTCGTGGTGCTCTGGGTCGAGCGGCGGGTCGCGTCGGCCTCGCGCCGGCCGGCGCCGGGGGCCCGCCTGCGACCGGCGAAGTCCGGTTGAGCCCGGCCGTCGCCGGGGACTGGAACGGCGCCACCGTCGTCGTCACCGGGGGGTCGCGCGGCATCGGTCTCGCCGTCGCCCGGGCGGCCGCCGGTCGCGGCGCCCGAGTGGGGATCATCGCACGGGGCGCGGTGGATCTGGCCCGGGCGGGCGACGAGCTCGGTCCGGCCACGGCCGTCTGCGCCGCCGACGTCACCGATCGTCCCGCCGTCCAGCACGCCGTCGCCACGCTGGTCGAAGGGCTGGGCGGCGTGGACGTGCTCGTGGCCAGCGCCGGGGCGGGCGCGATCGGCCGCATCGGCTCGCGCCCGGGCGGCGACGTGGCCGCCGATGCCGAGCGGCTCATGGCGGTGAACTTCGCCGGCGTGGTGAACGCCACGCTGGCCGTGCTCCCCGGGATGCTGGCGCAGGAGCGGGGTCACATCGTCGTGATCGGCTCGATCGCCGGGCGGCTCGGGGTGGCGGGGGAGGCGGCCTACTCGGCCTCGAAGTTCGCCGTCACGGGGTTCGCCGAGGCGCTGGCGCTCGAGCTGCGGGGTTCGGGCGTCGGCGTGTCGCTCGTCAGTCCCGGCGCCGTGGACACGGGGTTCTTCGCCGCCCGAGGGGCGCCCTACGAGCGGCGCTGGCCTCGGCCCATCCACCCCGACCGCGTGGCCCGGGCGGTGCTGACGGCGGTCGAGCGGGACCGCTTCGACGTCATCGTCCCGGCCTGGCTGCGGATGCCGGTGGCCGTGCGCGCCCTCGCCCCCCGCCTGTACCGCTGGGCCGCCGCCCGCGCCTGACCGAGCTGCGGCAGCGACGTCTCGGCGCGATTCGGCCGTACACGCCGTACATGGCGGGCTTCGCGCCGAGAGCTCCTGGTGCGCCCGGGACACGCGCCCGGGGGCGCCGGCCACGCCCCGGGCGGCGGTCGCTCCCGGCGGCGCCGCCGGTGCGCGACAGTGCGGTGTGCGCCTCGTGCTCCTCGGAGCGCCCGGTTCGGGCAAGGGAACCCAGGGTCGCGTGCTCTCACGCCACCTCGGCATCGTCCACGTGTCCAGCGGCGAGCTGTTGCGGAACCACATCCGCGACCGCACCCAACTCGGCGTGCTCGTCGAGGGCTACGTCGGTCGAGGCGAGCTCGTGCCCGACGACCTCGTGATCCGGGTCGTGTGGGAGGCGGTCACGGCCGCCGTCGACCACGGCGGCTTCATCCTCGACGGCTTCCCCCGCACGCTCGAGCAGGCCAAGCGGGCCTACGAGCTGGCCAAGCCGGCGGGCATCACCGCCGACTACGTCCTCCACCTGGCCGTGCCCGACGACGCCGTGCGGGAGCGGCTGGCGGCGCGCGCCGTCGAGGGGCGGGCCGACGACGCGTCGGCCGACGTGATCGAGCGGCGCATCGAGCTGTACCACCGCGACACCCGGCCGCTGCTCGAGTTCTACCGGGACCGCGGCATCCTCCTGGACATCGAGGCGGCCCACCCGCCCGAGGAGGTCACGAGCGCCATCCTCGACGCCCTCGGCGTCCGCCGCTGAACGCCTCGCCGTCACCCGCTTCGACCCAGGAAACGGCGGCCGGCGCGTGCCACGATAAAGGGCGTGCGGCGGCGTTCCGACGCGTCGCTCGCCCAGCCGGAGGCGGAGCGAGACATGGGCCTCTCGGGGCTCGTCGCGCGCACCGGCGTGCCGGCGGCGACGCTGCACTACTGGCTGCGGCGCGAACTGTTGCCGCCGCCGCGCCGCGTCGGCGGCCGCTACCGGTACGACGACTGCCACGTGCGCGCCGCCCGCCTGGTGCGGGTCCTGCGCGAGGACCGCCACCTGTCCATCGAGGAGACGGCCGCCATCCTGCCGTCGTTGCTGGCCGTCGGCGACGAGCAGGCCCTGCACCCCGACACGTGGAACGCCGCGCTGGCCGCCCACCTCCCGGCCCCGCGGGTGGTGCCCACCAAGCTGTTGGACGCCGCCGTCGCCGCCTTCACCTCGGCCGGGTACGCCGAGGTTCGGGTCGACGACCTGTGCACCGCGGCCGGGATGGCGAAGGGTTCGTTCTACCGCTGGTTCGGCTCCAAGGACGATGCCTTCAACGCCGCCGTGCGCCATGTCGGCACCATGGCATCGGCCGCCCTGCAGGAGCACGAGCTGCCCCGCACGCCCGACGATGCCGTCGCCCTCCTGGTGATCGTGATGGCCCCCCACCTGCCGCTGCTGCTCGAAGCCGGCGGCCGGGCGGTGCGCGGCCATGCCGGTGTCGCCGAGGCGCTGCGGGGCAGCGTGGAGGCGGTGCAGCGCACCCTGGCCGCCCGGTCGGGACTGGAGTCACGGGCGGCCCGGCAGTGGCTCGAGACCGTGCTGGGGCGGGCGGCCCTGGTAGCCGTGGGCGTGGAGGGTGCTTGACTCACCCGCGCGAAGTGTCTAAAGAGGTGACTGACCGGTCTAGCACACCTTCCATGATTCTTGAGGTGCTGCATGCAGCACGGCCTCGGCCCCTCCCCAACCAGCGTTGCCGGGTGGCCGGCCGAGATCCCGGCGTCCGCCGTCGTCCTCGCCCAGGCGGGGCGGGAGAACTTCCCGGTGGCGTCGAGTCTGCTGCCGGCCACCGTGCGGCCCCACCTGCTCGCCGTGTACAGCTTCGCTCGCCTGGCCGACGACATCGGCGACGAGGTCGACGGTGATCGCCTGGCCCTGCTCGACTGGCTGGAAGGTGAGCTCGACCGCGCCTATGAGGGCCGCGCCACCCACCCGCTGCTGCAACGGCTCAGCGTCACCGTCCACGCCTGCGCGCTGCCGGCCGAGCCCTTCCGTCGCCTGATCGAGGCCAACCGCCGGGACCAGCTCGTCCACCGGTACGCCTCTTTCGCCGCGCTGGCCGACTACTGCCGGCTGTCGGCCAACCCCGTGGGCGAGCTCGTGCTGGGCATCGTCGGGGCGGCCACCCCCGAGCGCCTGGCCTGGTCGGACGACGTCTGCACCGGGCTGCAGCTGGTCGAGCACCTCCAGGACCTGGGCGAGGACGCGCGGGCCGGACGCATCTACCTGCCGGCCGACGAGATGGTCGCGTTCGGGTGTCCGGAGGGGGCGCTGCTGGCCCCCATGGCCGAGCCGGGCGTGCGCGCCCTGGTGCGCCACGAGGCCGGCCGGGCCGAGCGGCTGCTCCTGTCGGCCGTACCCCTCGCCCACAGCCTGCGCGGCCGCATCCGGTGGGGCGTGGCGGCCTTCGCCGCCGGCGGCCTGGCCGCCGTCGACGCCATCCGCGCCGCCGAGGGCGACACGCTCGCCGTGGCCTGTCGGCCCCGCCGGCACCGGGTCGCCCGGCGCTGGGCCCAGCTCCTGGCGACCCGGGCCACGGGGACGGGCTGATGGCCGGGCCCCTGTGGATGGACCCGGATCGCGCCTACCGCGAGTGCGAGGCGATCACCGGCCAGCAGGCCAAGAACTTCTCCTACGGCATCCGGTTGCTGCCGCCGGACAAGCGGCGGGCGCTGTCGGCCGTCTACGCGATGGCCCGGCGCATCGACGACATCGGCGACGGTGACCGTCCGCCGGCCCAGAAGCTCACCGCCCTCACCCTGGTTCGCAAGCAGCTGGCCGAGCTGCCCGGCGACGGTGCCGACCCGGTGCTGGTGGCTCTGGACGACGCCGCCCGCCGCTACCAGCTGCCGCTCGAGGAGTTCGTCGAGCTCATCAGCGGCTGCGAGATGGACGTCAGCGGCACGACCTACGAGACCTTCGACGAGCTCGTGGGCTACTGCCGCCGGGTGGCGGGCTCGATCGGCCGGCTGTCCCTGGCCGTGTTCGGGACGCCCTATGTCGAGTCGGCCGAGCCGCGCGCCGATGCCCTGGGCATCGCCCTCCAGCTCACCAACATCCTGCGCGACGTGCGCGAGGACCGAGCGATGGGACGGGTGTACCTGCCCCGCCAGGACGCGCGGGCGCTCGGCTGCGCCCCCGACCTCTCCGGGCCGCCCGAGCGGGTCGCCGCCCTGGTGGCCGCCGAGATCCGCCGGGCGCGCCCCTTCTTCGCCACCGGCCTCGAGCTGCTACCGCTGCTCGACCGGCGCAGCCGCGCCTGCGTCGCCGCCATGGCCGGCATCTACCGCCGCATCCTCGATCGGATCGAGCGCGAACCCGCCGTTGTCCTGCACGCCCGCATCTCCCTGCCGGCGGCGACCAAGCTGTGGGTGGCGGCGCGAGCGGTCACGATGGGCGCGGCGTGACGGCGCGCGTCGCCGTGGTGGGCGGCGGGCTGGCCGGGATCACGGCCGCGCTCGACCTGGCCGAGGCCGGCGCCGAGGTCGTCCTCCTCGAACGGCGGGGCCACCTCGGCGGGCTCACGCGGTCGTTCCGGCACAACGGGCTCTGGCTCGACAACGGCCAGCACGTCTTCCTCCGGTGCTGCACGGCGTACCGTGACTTCATCGCGCGGATCGGCGCGGCCGACGCCGTCGTGCTGCAGCCGCGCCTCGACCTCCCCGTGATCGCGCCCGGCGGGCGCACGGCACGGCTGCGGCGCGCGCCGCTGCCTCCACCCCTGCACCTCGCGCCCGCCCTCGCCCGGTACCGCCATCTGGGCCGGCGCCACCGAGCCAGCGCGGCCCGGGCCGCGCTCGC
>JBIOZN010000287.1:0-2158 GCA_044871175.1 Acidimicrobiales bacterium
TGGGCGTAGTCGGTGATGCCCATGCGCGCCCGGCCGCCATCCCGGCGGACCCACTCGTGGTCCGTCGAGTAGCGCAGCTCCTCCGGCACGTTCATGCGCGCGCACGATACAACCCCGTTCCGAGCGGCTCCTGCGGAGCCCGGCGGCACCCGGCGGGCGGCTCGGATGACGCTCACCTGACGCCGCCATGGCCGCCGCTACCGGAGCAGTTGGCGGATGCGGCGCCCGTATTCCTGGGCCAGCCGCCGGGCATCGCCGTCGCTCGGGGCTTCGGCCCACACGTGGGTGAGGGGCTCCTCGGGATCGGGCAGGGCGAGGGCCCAGCCCTCGTCGTGCAGCACCTTGACCCCGTCCACGAGCACGAGCGGGCGATCCTTGGCCTGCTCGACCAGCGAGCGCATCACCATCCCCTTGTGCTCCCACGGCGTCATCACGGTCTCCCGGGCGACGTGCACGCCGGGCAGCCCGGCGACCACCGCCGAGAGCCGGCGCCGGCTGCGAGCCAGCAGATCGAGCACCTTCATGAGGGCGGCGGCGGCGTCGAAGGCGGGCAGGAAGCCGGGCAGGATGAAACCGCCCTCGCCGTCGGCCGCGAAGCCCACGCCCGGCTGGGTGGCGGCGTCCATCAGCGCCGACGCCGACAGCTTGGTGGGCTGCACCCGGATCCCCCGGCGGGCCGCCAGGTGCTCGGCCTGGGCGGTGGCGGTGACGGGCAGGGCGATGGTGTCGCCCAGGAGGTGGTCGGCCACCAGGTCGATGAAGGCCAGCGTCGCCTCCGTGGGCGTGAGCACGTGGCCCTCGTCGTCGATGAGGGTGAGGCACTCGCCGTCGGGGTCGAGGACGGCGCCCAGGTGGGCGCCCGAGGCCCGCACCAGCGCGGCCACCTTCTCGGCCTCGACGGTGACGTCGAAGCGGATCATCCCCCCGGTGGCGGCGTACGGGTTGACGGCCAGGATGTCGGCGCCCAGCTTGCCCAGCACGTTGGGCATCACGAACGACGTCGACCCGTAGCTGTAGTCGACCACCAGCTTGAAGCGGTGAGCGGAGATGGCGTCGATCGCCACCGTCGCCTCCAGGGCGGCCGCGTACTCCTCCAGGGCCCGCGCGGGGAAGGTGATGTCGCCGATCTCCTCGGGCAGGACGCGCCGGGCGTCCTCGCGCTGGAACAGCCGCTCGATCTTGCGCCGTTCGGTCTCGGCGATGTCGGCGCCCGACCCGTCGAGGAAGCGCACGACGACCGTCTGCGGGTCGCCCGGCTGCAGCCGCACCGTCAACCCCGCGCTCGCCCGTGGCGAGCGGGTGAGGAAGCGGGTCACCGGCAGCGACGCCATCTCCAGGTCGAGCACGTTGATCCCGGCGGCGTTGAGGCCGGCCATCATGGCCCGCTTCAGCATCCGGGCCGAGCGCGACGAGTCCCGTGACGTGACGACGGTGGAGTGGCGGCGCAGCGTGGTGCCGAACGCCTGGGCCACCCTGGTGGCCAGCTCGGGGGTGATGTCGACGTTGGCCAGGCCGGCCACGCCCACCCGCCCGAACAGGCTGCGGGCGCCCCGCGTCTCCCACACGATGGAGGAGTTGACGACGGCGCCGTCTTCGACCGTCTTGAACGGGTACACCTTGACGTCGTCGCCCAGCACGGCGTTGGCGCCCACGAACACCTCGTCGCCCAGCACCACGCCCTCGTCGCAGCGGACGTGGGCGCGAATGTCGCAGTTGCGGCCCACCAGGGCGCCCCGCAGCCGGGCCCCTTCGGCGATGTAGACGTTGTCGTGCACGACGCAGCGTTGGAGCTCGACACCCTGGCGCAGGCGCACGTTGGACCCGAGCACGACGTACTCGCCCAGGCTGCTGCCCCCTTCCACCCGGCAGTGGTCGCCGATGACGCACGGCGCGTCGAGCCGCGCCCGCTCGGAGATCTGGACACCGTCGCCGACCCAGACGCCCGGCCGGAGCTCGGTCCCCGGCAGCTCGAGCTCGACCTTGCGGTCGAGGACGTCCCGATGCGCCCGCACGTACGCGTCGCTCGTGCCGACGTCCTCCCAGTAGCCGTCGGCGACGTAGCCGTACAACGGCTTGCCCCGCTTGAGCATCGCCGGGAAGACGTCGCCGGAGAAGTCGACAACCTCGCCCTGCGGGATGTAGTCGAACACGTCGGGCT
>JBIOZN010000288.1:0-3973 GCA_044871175.1 Acidimicrobiales bacterium
ACGGCGCCTGGGGCCACCCGTGCAACTCGGCCTCGACCGCCTCCATGGCCAGGTTGGCCCCCTTCACCAGCCGCACCTTGACGCGCCCACCGCCCCGCGGCTGGCGGCCGACGGCCCACTCGCACACCTCCACCAGGGCGGCATGGCTGTCGGGCAGGTAGGCCTGCAGGACGATGCCGGCGTCGAGGCCGGCCAGGGCGGGCTCGTCGAGCAGGCGGCGGAACACCGCGATGGTGAGGGGCAGGTCGCGGTATTCCTCCATGTCGAGGTTGACGAACTTGGCCGGGGTGGCGCCGGCGGCCTCGGCGTAGAGCGGCCGCAGGTGCGCGGCCAGGCGCTCGACGGTGGCGTCGGGCGCGGCCACGTGGAGCTGGGAGGAGACGGCGGAGATCTTCACGGACACGTAGTCGACGTCGGGCCGGCGCAGGCGGGTGAGGATGGCCTGGCGGCGGCGCGCCGCCTCCTCCTCGCCCAGGATCGCCTCGCCCAGGACGTTGACGTTGAGCCGGATGCCTTCGGCTCGGCGGCGGGCCACGTGGCGGGCGAAGGCGGGATCCTCGGCGGGCAGGATGATCCCGGCGAACTCCCGGCGCAGCCGGGCGGTGACGAGGGGCATCACCAGGCGGGGCCGGCGGGGGGCCAGGGCTGCACCGGCGCGCAGAAGGGCCCGGTCGACGGGGCCGGCGAAGGTGGGCAGTCCTCGTTCGGCCACGAGGTCGGCCAGGCGGCGAGCGGCGCGGGCGGGATCGTGGATGCGCACGACCTCGTCGGTGAGGGCGAGAATGAACGCCTTGCCGACCGGGTCGTCGAGCAGGCGGGCGACGCGCCGGCGGCGGCGGCGCTCGGCGCTCCGGTCATAGCGGCCGGCGGCTTCGAGCAGGCGGGCGGCCAGGGCCTCGGCCCGGGCGACGCGCTCGGCGTCGGCGGGGGGCGGGGAGGGGGTCGTGGACGGGGCCGCCCGCATGGCCCCAGCCTGCCGGAAACCCTCGTCGTGGGGCGCCGCCGGCCCGGTACCTTGTCGCTTCGTGCTGTGAGCTCGGGTCCGTCGCCCCCTGTTCCGTCCGTCCCGAGAGGCCTCCCGTGCTCGCTTCGCCCCCTGCCACCCTCGTCGCTCGCGCCATCGAGCTGAGCTTCGGCCGCCAGACCGTGCTGGGTGGCGTCGACGTCACCATCGGCCCGGGCGCTCGCGTCGGCGTGGTCGGGCCCAACGGCAGCGGCAAGTCGACGCTGCTCAAGGTGCTGGCCGGCCGCCTGCGGCCCGACCGCGGGGAGGTGGTCGCCATGCCCCCGGCGGCCACGGTCGGCTACCTCGCGCAAGAGCCCGAGCGCGGCCCCGACGAGACGGTGCGCCACATGCTCGCCCGGCGGACCGGCGTGGCCGCCGCCTACGACGACCTCGATGTCGCCTCCCGGGGATTGGCGCAGGGCGGCTGCGCCGCCGACGACGCCTACGCCGCCGCCTTCGAGCGCTGGCTGGCCCTCGGCGCCGCCGACCACGACGCCCGGGTCGGTGAAGTGGCCGCCGCGCTCGGGCTGCCCGAGGCCGTGCTCGACCAGGCCACCGCCACCCTGTCGGGGGGCCAGGCGGCGCGGGCGGGGCTGGCGGCGCTGCTGCTGGCCCGGTTCGACGTCCTCCTCCTGGACGAGCCCACCAACGACCTCGACTTCGACGGGCTCGACCGGCTCGAGCGGTTCTGCCTCGAGCGCGCCGGCGCGCTGGCGGTGGTGAGCCACGACCGGGCGTTCCTCGAGCGGGTGGTCACCGAGGTGGTCGAGCTGGACGAGCACGACCACCGGGCCACGACGTTCCGGGGCGGTTGGCTGGCCTATCTCGACGAGCGGGCGGCCGCCCGGCGCCACGCCGAGGAGGCCTACGCCGACTACGTCGACGAGCGCGACCGGCTCCGGGCCGCGGCGCGCGAGCGGCGGGAGTGGACGCGCCAAGGCGTGTGGCGGGCGGTGCACCGCGCCCGGGACGGCGACAAGAACATCCGCACCGGCCGCATCGCCAGCGCCGAGCGCAGCGGCGGCCGCAAAGCGCGCCTGGCCGAGGCGGCGGTGGACCGGCTCACGCCCGTCGACAAGCCCTGGGAGGGCTGGGACCTGCGGTTCACGATCGCCCGCACCGGGCGCAGCGGCGACGTGGTCGCCCGGCTGGAGCGGGCCGTCGTCGAGCGGGGCGGGTTCCGGCTCGGGCCGGTCGACCTCGAGATCCGGTGGGCCGAGC
Organism: Acidimicrobiales bacterium; assembly: GCA_044871175.1. Lineage (GTDB taxonomy): Bacteria > Actinomycetota > Acidimicrobiia > Acidimicrobiales > Ilumatobacteraceae > JBIOZN01. The sequence continues at coordinate 2,228 of JBIOZN010000288.1, forward strand.
GCGTGGCCGTGCTGGGCGCCAACGGCGCCGGCAAGACCACGCTGCTCGACGCCCTCCTCGGGCGCCTGCCGTTGAACGCGGGCACCCGGTGGCTCGGGCCCGGCGTCGTGGTGGGCGAGATCGACCAGGTGCGCCAGCGCTTCGCCACCGACGCGTCGCTGGTCGAGCTGCTCACCCGCGGGCCGGCGCCCAGTGCCCTGACGGTGACGGCGGCGCGCACCCTGCTGGCCAAGTTCGGCCTCGGCGCCCTGCACGTCGAGCGTCCGGTGGGCCGGCTTTCGCCGGGCGAGCGCACGCGGGCCATCCTCGCCCTGCTGCAGGCCGAGGGCGTGAACTGCGTCGTGCTCGACGAGCCCACCAACCACCTCGACCTGCCCGCCATCGAGCAGCTCGAGCAGGCCCTCGACGCCTTCGACGGCACGCTGCTGCTGGTCACCCACGACCGGCGCCTGCTCGACGCCGTGCGCCTCGACCGCACCCTCACCGTCGCCGCCGGGGGTGTCACCGGCTAGGCCGGGCCGGGCCACCGGTTTGCACCCTGAGCGCCCATATGTGTCCCTCAGGGTGCAAACCGGCGTATCCTCGGGCACCGGGAGCGAGGCGGAGGTACCGAGAGGAGCCTCATGCCCGCCAGCCCCGGCCACGCGCCGCCGCCCGCCGGCACCCCCTTGCCGCCGCCCGATGGGCCGCCGCTCGAGCGGGAGCTGGTGCCCGCAGGGGCCGGCGCCCGACGGGAGCCGGCGGCCACCACGAGCCAGATCACGCGTGAGCTGCCCGTCGTGGAGCGGCGCACCCCGCCGCCGGTGCACGACCACGACGAGCTGACCGGACTGACGGCGTGGACCGAGGACCGCCGGGGGCGCAGCCCGATCCTGCCCGGTCTGATCGGCGTGGCCGCGGCCGCGCTCACCATCGTCGGGCTGCTGGCGGTGTTCACCCGCAGCAGTGACGACAGCCCCGAGCCCCAGCCCGACGGCCCCACCCCCACCACCGTCGTGGCGGTGCCCACCACGACGGCCCCGACCCTGCCGCCCCTGACCACCGTGCCCGTGCCCGCCCCGGACCCGGCGGCCACCACGCCGGTCGATCAGGGGACCACCGAGCCGGCGGGGGCGCCGGCCACCACGGCCGCGCCACCGGCCGACGCCCCGGTATCGGGCGCGGTGCCCGCCACCTCGACCCCGGCCCGGGCGCCGGCCACCACGGCGGCCCCCACCGCGTCCGCCCCGGCCGCCTCGGCCCCGGCGGTGGACGACGTGGTGGTCGACGAGGAGGCCACCGCCACCGCCCAGGGCCTGGCCGACGCCCTCTCCGCCGGTGACTGGGCCGTGGCCCGGCGGCTCAACCCCGCCCTCGCCACCATGTCCGACGCCGAGCTGCAGCGGGGCTACGGCGACCTGGCCGACTCCACCGTCGTGCCCGTGCGCAGCGACGACGCCGGCGACGGCCGAGTCGACCTGCGCCTCGGTCTGGTGGCCCACCAGCAGAGCGGCGCCAACCGCCAGACCACGCTCTACTGCGTGACCTGGCGCATCGACCCGGCGGCCGGCACGGTCAACCCCGCCAGCAGCGCCCAGGTGCTGGCCACGCTGACGGCCTGGGTCGACCCGGGCGCGGTGACCGCCCAGATCCGCAGCTCCTGCTGACCGGGTGCCCGTTCTGGCAGAAGCGGCCGGCGCCTGACCAGGGCCGGTGAACGAGATTCCCTGTCAGAACGAGATGCGGGCCGGCGCCGTGCGGGTGCGA
>JBIOZN010000289.1:0-2378 GCA_044871175.1 Acidimicrobiales bacterium
GCTACACCTACTGCGCCACTCCCGGGTGCCGGTGCCACGCCGATCCACCCCGGCCCCACGGCCCCTACTACCAGTGGACGACCAAGGTGAACGGCAAGACGGTCACCCGGCGCCTGAGCGCCCACGAAGCCACGCTTTACCAGGAGTGGATCGCCAACGACCGCAAGATGCGCCGGCTCATCACCCAAATGCGTCAAGTGGCGGCCAAGGCTGGCCAGATCCAGCTCGCGACGACCGCCGGAACCTGAGCTCAGGGTTTAACTGCAAGCTTAGAGCGAGCGCCGATAGGCGCTGGTCAGGTGCTCCAGCGGTCGGCCCACTTGATGAGCTTGACGGTGATGATGAGGGCGACGGCGAGGGCGAACTGGCCCAGGCGTTGATGGATGAACCGGTCGGTGATGCGACGCAGTTGGCCGAAGTTCGACAGCCACGAGTTGGTTCGCTCGACAGGCCAGCGCATGCCCAGGGGAACGCGCCGGGTGGCGTGAGCCGTCCCGGATGGCCGGCGCCGGGAGCAGACGAGGTCGTCGAGGCCCAGGCTGGCGACGAGACGGCGCACGGCGGGGTTGTCATAGCCCCGGTCAAGGTGCAGGGTTCCGACCTCGGCGAGTAGTCCCCGGCCGTGGAGGGCGTCGAGGGTGGGGTCTAGCAGGACACAGTCGTTGCGGTTGGCGCCGGCGATCTCCCAGCCGATGGGGATCCCGGATCGGTCGGTCGCCATAGACCACTTCCACCCGCATTTGCCCCGGTCAACCGGGTTGGGGCCGGTTCCTTCACCGCCGAAGGGGGCCTTGTGTTGGGAGCCGTCGACGGCGACCTCGGACAGGTCGAGGCCGATGATGCGGTCATAGGCGGCGATCGCTTCAGTGACCAGATCCTCGAAAACGCCCGCCGCCAGCCACTCGTCGCGACGACGGCGCAGGGTCGTCTCGGACCCCTTGCCCAGACGCCCGGCCACGTCCCACGAGCAGCCGGTCACCAGCCGGAACAGGATCGCCTCGAAGCAGTCCCGGTCATTCATCCGGGGCCGGTGACACCCCAAGGGATGGGTCTCGGCCCGCTCGGGCAGCCGCAGTTCTACCGCCGCCCACACTGCGCCCACGGCGCGGGGATCAAGTGCCAACATGGGGGTGACCTCCACTCGGTCGTCGTTGATGGATCGCACCCCGCATCACAGCGGGGCCAGCCCGACGACCGGTGGATGGTCAGCTCATGAGACGCCTATCGGCGCGCGCTCTTAGGCTGCCCGGCCGACATGCACGTCGTCGCCGCCACCGACAAGTTCCGGGGCACCGCCACCGCCGCCGAGGTCGCGGCCGCCGTCGCCCAGGCGGTGCGCTCGTGCGGCGGCACCTGCGACTGCGTGCCGGTGGCCGACGGCGGCGAGGGCACGCTCGACGTGCTCGGGGGCCCGAACCGGCGCACCATCGTCATGGGCCCCCTCGGCGACGCCGTCGACGCCGGCTGGCGGCTGTCGGGCGGCACCGCCGTGATCGAGATGGCGCGGGCGTCGGGGTTGGCGCTGGTGGGCGGACCGGAGGGCAACGACCCCGTCAGTGCCACCACCCATGGCACCGGCGAGCTCGTGTCCGCCGCCGTGGAGCAGGGCGCTCGCCGGGTGCTCGTGGGCATGGGCGGTTCGGCCACCACCGACGGCGGGCTGGGCGCGATCCGGGGCATGTGGACGACGGCCCGCCTCCGGGGCGTCGAGCTCGTCGCCGCCTGCGACGTGCGCACCCGCTTCGTCGACGCCGCCCGCGTCTTCGCTCCCCAGAAGGGGGCGACCTCGGCCCAGGTCGAGCTCCTCACCCGCCGGCTCGAGCGGTTGGCGCAGGTCTACGCCGAGGAATACAGCGTCGACGTGTCCGACCTGGTGGGCAGCGGGGCCGCAGGCGGGCTGGGAGGCGGCCTGGCGGCCCTGGGTGCCGAGCTGGTGCCGGGCTTCGAGCTGGTGGCCGAAGAGCTCGAGCTGGCCGAGCGCGTGGAGGGCGCCGACCTCGTGGTGACGGGCGAGGGCTTCCTCGACGCGCAGAGCTTCGAAGGCAAGGTCGTCGGCGGTGTCGCCAGCCTGGCGGCGGCGGCGGGCGTGCCGGTGCTGGCGGTGGCCGGGCAGGTGTACGACGGTGCCGAGCAGCGCATCGAGGCCCTCTCGCTCACCGCCTGCTTCGGCGAGGAACGGGCGCGGCACGACACCACCGCCTGCATCACCGAGGCCGTTCGCCACTGGCTGGCCCGGCGGGCCTGATCGCCAGCGGCGGCACCGACCGCCGACCGGCCACGTGCTCAGGCGCGGTCGCGCTCGAGGCGGGCGACGATCCACGCCGCCGCCAACACCACGACGACCACGGCGAAGGCGAGGCGAACCAGCAGGCCAATGG
>JBIOZN010000290.1:0-6216 GCA_044871175.1 Acidimicrobiales bacterium
AGCACTCACCCGGGCAAGGTGATGCGACGGGGTCCGGCGTCGAGCATGATGCGACTGCTTCCGTCAGCGACTGGTCCTCAGGAGGGCGGCATGATCGAGAGGCCGAACGCCACCGGCCGACAGCTCATCCTGGTGGTGGGCTCGTGAGTGCTCCGTGGGTCGTCGCCCGGCGAGGGCACGAGGAGGAGCTGGTCAGCGTCCTCCAGCTCCTGCTCCGTGCCCACGGCTACGACGTCGAGCCCGACGGCGAGTTCGGGGCCACCACCGAGAACGCCGTGCGGGCCTTCCAGCGCGACACGAGGCTGCGCGTGGACGGCGTCGTGGGCGACGAGACCTGGCCCGCCATCGTCATGACGGTGCGCGAGGGCGACGAGGGCGACGCCGTCGAGGCCCTGCAGCGGGCACTCGTGGAGCATCCCGGCGGTCCGGCCGAACTGCCGCCGGACGGCCGGTTCGGGCCCCGGACGGCCGCCGCCGTCAAGGCGTTCCAGGCGGGGGCGGCGCGCGAGGGAGCGGCCCTGGTGGACGACGGCGTGGCCGGTCCGGCGACCTGGCACGCCCTCGTCACCGGCGCCTCGGTTTGACGCCCCGGTGCGGGCCGAGCGGGGGACGCTCGAGTTCGACCGGCTCGCCTTCTTCAGTGACGCCGTCTTCGCCATCGCGCTCACCCTGCTCGGCGCCGAGATCGCGCCCCCCATCATCCAGGACACCAAAGACGGCGAGCAGCTGTGGTCGGCCATTCGCGACCAGCAACCCGAGATCACGATGTTCTTCGTCAGCTTCGCCGTCATCGGCTTCTACTGGATGTCCCACCATCGCTTCTTCCGACGGTTGGCGGTCATCGACAGCGCGTTCATCCGGGCGAGCTTCGTCTATCTCGCCTTCGTCGCCTTCCTGCCCATCCCGTCGGCGCTCCTCGGGCGCTACACCGAGAACCCTGTCGGGGTGGCCGTCTACGCCGTGAGTGTGGGCCTCCTGAGCCTGCTGGAAGTGGTGCTCTTCCTCGTGGCGCACCGCCAGGATCTGTTCGAGCAGGAGATGTCCGATCCCGCCCGCCACTGGACACTCGTGCTCTCGCTGGCGCCGGTGGTGGTGTTCTTCCTGTCGGTGCCCATCGCCTTTCTGCTCAGCCCCTTCATCGCCATGCTCTGCTGGTTGGCCATCGCGCCGGCGGAGTTCCTGGTGCAGCGGTTCGCGCCACCGGCCGTCATCAAGGAAGCGGAGGGATAGCCGGCGTGCAGGTCGGGCGTAGCCCGCCCGGATCACTGATCTCTCCGCCCTGCGCTCGGCTTCGTGACGACTTCGGGTCGCAGGACGACCCAAGGTCTCCACAGACGTCAGCCAGGAGTTCCTCGAGTACCTGGGGGGCGCTCGGCATGGCGGCGATCTCGGCCTGCACCGCGCGCGCCCGCCCCGTGAAGGCGGGATCGGCGAGCAGCCGGGCCATCGCCTCGGCGACGGCGTTGGCGGTGAGCTCCGGCGGCGGGACGGTGAGGGCCACGCCGGCCCGTTCGGCGGTGGCGCCGTTGGCGAACTGGTCGGCCCCCTGGGGCAGGATCAGGTGGGGCAGCCCGTGGGCCAGGGCGGCCACGATGGTGCCGGCGCCGCCCTGGGTGGCCAACGCTGTGCAGCGGGGCAAGAGCAGGGCGTGCGGGGCGAAGTCGGCGACGAGGACGTGGCGGGGCTGCGGCCCGAACCGGCCCGGGTCAGTGCCGGGACCGGCGGCGACAAGGACGTTCACCGGCAGTCGGCTCAACCCTGCGAGCGCGGTTTCGAACACGCCCGGGGCCCCATGGAACAGGGTACCGAGGGTGAGGTGCACCGTCGCCTCGTACGGCAGGCCCGCCAGCGTGGCGTCGTCCCACGGGAGCCGTTCGCCGGGCTCGCCGTCACCGGCGCTGGGCCGCAACGGCCGCCGGCACCCGAAGGCGGCGACGGCGTCGGCTTGCAGGGAAGGCGGGCAGTTGTCCAGGTAGGGGACGGTGAGGATGCCCTCCACCAGCTCGGGCACGTCCCACTCCGCGCACAGGTCCCCGAAGCGGGCGCCGAACCAGGCCCACGCCTCAGCGGGCAGGGGTCCGAGCCCGTGCACGACGTGGCGAGCGCCGCTGCGTGCCGCTGCGATGGCGCCGGCCAGCTCGGTGACCGGATGCACGACCAGGTCGGGCTTCCAGTCCTCGGCCCTGGGCACGAGCGCGGCGGCGCGCTGGAATGCGGCCGCGCCGAACATGTTGGCGATCACCGTCGCCATCCGGCCCTCGGGGGTCAGGGCGCCGAGGTCGACGACGCGAGCCCGGAACGCGCGGTCGGCCTCCGCCCGACTGGGACCGACGTCCCAGGTCGCCAGGCCGCGGCGCTGCGCTTCGATGACGCCCTCGGCGCCGGTGGCGACGACCACCTCATGGCCGGCCTCCACCGCGGCTCTGGCCAGCGGCAGGAGGGGCAGGAGGTGGCCGTGGGCCGGCCAGGTGGTGATCAGCACGCGCATGAGCGACCAGGGTGCTCGGGCGGCGCGGTCTCGGCATCCGTGATCGGTACCGATCTGTGCCTGGCGGCCGGGTGCGCACGCCGGCGGTGGCGCAGATCCGGTCCCAACCCTGGCCAGGGGGGCCGAGGGATCAGCGCTTGGCGGGCTTGCGGCTCGACCCGTCGACCACGAGGTCGCGCAGCTCCTCGATCACCTGGCACAGCTGGTCGACCTTGGTCTCCACCCGGGCCAGGCGAGCGCCGTCGACGGCCCCGTTCCCCGTCGCCGCACCCGATCCGTCGGACGCCTGGGCAGCGGCGCACAGCAGCTCGTGACACTGGCGCAGCCGCCGCTCGGAGTCGCGCTCTTCGGCGATGTAGCGCCCGAGCAGTTCGCCGGTGCGCACGTCGATCGTGTGGTCGCGGAAGAAGTTGTCGAACACGTCGGGCCCGTCGTCACCCAGCCGGCCGACTCCGAGGCGCTCCATCTTCTCCAGGTCGGACAGGTCGGATGCGGCGATCTCCATCTTCTCGGCGAAGGTGGGGTCGGGCCGGTCGAGCACCGAGTAGCCCAGCTCGTCGATGCGCTTGGCGAAGCTCATCCCGTGCTCGCCCTCGCGCGCGGCGACGGTGGCCAGGACGGCGCGCACGTCGTCGCTGGGAGTCGCGGCGATCCAGGCGTTGAGGTACTGGTGCGCCCGGCTCTCCGCCAAGGCGACAGCGTTGAGCAGTCCGAGGTAGCTGGGCTTGTCCGACATGGCTGTCCCCCCGTTGTTCGGGCCTGTTGCCACGCTATCCGTCAGCCGCCGGGACGTTCGAGGCGACAGCGGTTCCGGCAGGCGCCGACGCCGCTGATGCTGGTCTCTACGACCTCGCCCTCGGCCAGGAACCGTGGCGGCCGGCGCCCCGCGCCGACCCCGGCGGGGGTGCCGGTGGCGATGACGTCCCCGGGCAGCAGCGTGATGATCTGGGAGATGTAGGCCACCAGGGTGGCGGGGTCGAAGAGCAGGTCGCCGGTGACTGACTGCTGCATCACCTCGCCGTCGACGGTGCAGGTGATCTGCTGGGCGGGTCCGGGCCGGGCGCCGGGCTCGTCGGGGGTCACCAGCCAGGGCCCGAGAGGCGTCGACGACTCGAAGGTCTTGCCCTGCAGGAACTCGATCGTGCGCGTCTGCCAGTCGCGCATGGACACGTCGTTGAGGACCGCGTACCCGGCGATGGCCTCGTCGGCGGCGGCGGGCGAGGCGTGGCGGACAGGATTGCCGACGATGACAGCCAGCTCGGCCTCCCAGTCGACCTGGTCGGACACGGCGGCCAGCACGATGTCGTCGTGGGCGCCGATGAGGGCGCCGCGGTACTTGGCGAACAGCGTCGGGTGGGCCGGCAGCTCGCGCCCCATCTCCAATATGTGGCTGCGGTAGTTGAGGCCGACGCACACGATCTTGTCGGGCCGGGGCACGAGCGGGGCGTAGTCGAGCTCGCTGACGGGGAGGGCGGCGGCGGTGGCCGACTGCACCCGTTCGCGCCACTGGGGGTCGGCCAGGAGGGCACCCACGTCGGTGGCATCGAGCGGTACGGCGTGGTCGCCGTCCACGCGCACGGCGATGGTGCCCGTCGGCGTGCGTACGGTCGCCAGCTTCACGGCGCCGAGTATGGCCCGGCTCAGCCGCCCGAGGTTTCCCCCGTGCCCCGCCACACCGCGTCCGCCCCCTGGTGGCCGGCGCGTACGAGCCACACGGTCGCCGTGGCCGCGCTGGCCACCGTGAGGACGCTCAGGGCCACCATGGCCGGGCGGGTCCACGAACGCCGCCGATCGCCGGCGCGCACCCAGCGGTCGAACGCGACGTAGGCGACGACGACGACGAAGAAGACGAACACGAGCGGCCGGGCCGTCTCGGCCAGGTCGATGTGCTTGTCGACGGCGGCGTTGCGATCGACGCGGTCCTCCAGGCCCTCGCCCGACCAGGTCGCCAGCTGCACACCGATCGCGGCCAAGGCGGCGAAGGCGGCCACCAGCAGACCGTAGGGGCGGCGCCACCGCGGCACGGCGACGATCGCCACCGCGCCGATGGCGGCCAGGGGCGTGAACACCACCGGCACGTGCACGAGCAGGGGGTGGGCGGGAATGCCGAAGAGCTTGTCGATTTCCATGCGTTCGCCCGTCAGGCGGTGACCTCGAGGTCGACGTGCATCCCCCGGCCGGCGTGGCTCACGATCTGGGGCCCGTTCTGGAACTCGATGTTGCACACGAGGACGTAGCGGCCGGGATCGAGGGCGAAGGTGCCGTTGCACATGCCGCCCCCGCCGGGGAAGCGGTCGACCGCGCCCACGACGCTGCCCGCCGGGAGCTGGTCCTGGAGCACCGTGCCGTTCTCGTTCTTCGGTAGGCCCTCGAAGCTGTCGGCCTTGATCACCAGCATCTCGTGCGCCGCCCGACCCGTGTTGGTGAGCTGGAAGCCGACCTGGCCGGCGCTCACCGACGTGGGGCCGACGAGCTGGAACTCCTCGAGCTGGTAGTCGACCGTGGTGGTGGCGGTGCTGATGTCACCGACGGGCTCGCACTCGGGCTGGCTGCCGCCGCCACCGCCGCCGGCGCTGGTGGCCGGGGACGAGGCCGCCGTCGTGCCCGCAGTGGTGGGCGCGGCGCTCGTGCTGGCCGCCGTGGTCGCCGTACTGGCGGTCGTGGCCGTCGTGCTCGCCGTCGTCGTGGCCGCCGTCGCCGTGGTCGCCGTGGTCGTCGCGGTCGCCGCCTCGGTGGCGGCGGGGGCGGTCGCCTGGTCGTCGTCGTCGCCGCAGCCGGCCGCCAAGAGGGCGAGGCCCCCCAGGGCGAGGGCAAGCGCGGGCAGTGGGACACGACGCATGGAAGACCTCCTCGCCTAGGGGGCACAGCGGCTGGCTCGACGCCGGGGGGTGTACGGGTGAGCCGGGCGGAGGGATCTCGCGACGCTCACCGTGCGTGCGAGCGCCCAGCAGGGCTAGCCGCAGCGCACGTCCTCGGGCGGGACGGTGAGGTCGACCAGGTAGTCGGTGACCGCGTCGAGGAGGCACGAGTTGCGGTTGAGGCGAGCCTCGGGGTAGGCGACGTGGCCGGTGCCGGTGAAGCTCACCAGCCGGCCGCCCTCCAAGGCCCGGGCCATCGCCGTGGTGGACTCGATCGGTGTGACCGGATCGCCGGTGTTGCCCAGCACGAGGATCGGCCCCGCCCCCGCACCGGTGATCTCCAGTTGGGGCGCGCGTACCGGCCACGAGGCACACGTGTCCTCGTCGATGAACCACTGGCCGGTGCGCGGGGCGAGCCGCTGCATCTCGGCGCTGAGCGCCGGGACGGCCGAGGGGTCGATGGTCTCGCTGCCGTCCACGCAGTTGATGGCGACCAGCGCTTCGAAGGTGTTCGCCCATGTGCCGTCGCTGGCGCGCTGCCAGTACTCGTCGTACAGGGAAAGCAGTCCCGACCCGTCGCCGGCACGGGCCTGGGCCAGTGCGGTGGTGAGCCCCTCCCACATCATCTGGTCGTACAGGGCGCTCACGGTGGCGTAGGCCATGACGCCCTGGCCGATGGGCGGGCGCCCGGGCGGCGCAGGGAGGGGGCTGGTTTCCAGGAAGGCGAACAGCTGGTCGAACGCGGCGGCCGGATTGCCGTCGCTGTAGAACGGGCAGTCGGGGTCGTCGGCGCAGTCGGCCAAGACGGCGTCGAGCCCCCGCTCGATCCCCACCTTCTGCTCGCGGGCCACCTCGATGCCGTCCGAAGAG
>JBIOZN010000291.1:0-6346 GCA_044871175.1 Acidimicrobiales bacterium
GCGGCCAGGGACAGGGCCGAGACGGCCAGGAACGCGATCACCTCGATGGCGACGCCGACGCCGAGGAACGCGAGCAGGCTCGCCACCAGCGCGCCGGCCGAGAAGGGCAGCAGGAAGAACGAGCCGCCCGTCAGGATCTCGCCGCCGGCGAAGACGAAGGCGGCGACCAGCCATATCCACCGCCAGGCGTCGGGGTCGTCCATACCTGGTCCAACGGTATCGGGGGGGCGTGAGGATCCCGACGGGCGGCGTTAGCGTGGTCCGCCGTGCCGACCCGCGCCCCGGCCCCGTTGTGCCTGCTGGCCGTCCACGCGCACCCCGACGACGAGGCGTCCAAGGGAGCGCCCACCGTCGCCAAGTACCACGCCGAGGGCGTGCGGTGCGTGCTCGTCTGCTGCACCGGCGGCGAGGAGGGCGACCTGCAGAACCCGGCTCTGGCCGAGCCCGGTGGCCCGCTGCACGGTGTGGAGGGCGACGCGCTGAAGGCGCGAGTGGCGGCCATGCGCCCGGTCGAGCTGGCCGGGGCGACGGCGGCCATCGGGTACGACGAGGTCGTCATGCTCGGCTACCGCGATTCGGGGATGCCGGAGTCGCCGTCCAACACCCATCCCGACAGCTTCGCCATGGCCGATCTGGACGACGCCACCGGCCGCCTGGTCGCCGTGATCCGGCGCGAGCGACCGCAAGTCGTGCTCACCTACGGCGACGACCAGCGGGGCTACCCCCATCCCGACCACCTGCGCGTCCACGACATCTCGGTGCTGGCCTACGACCGCGCCGGCGACCCGGCCTGGTACCCGGAGGCGGGGCCGCCGTGGCCGGTCGACAAGCTGTACTACACGAGCTGGTCCCGGGCCCGGCTGCGGGCCGTCCACGAGCGCCTGCTCGCCACCGAGCGCCCGTCCCCCTTTGACGAGAAGTGGTTCCAGCGTCCGAGCCAGGACGACCGCATCACCACCAAGGTGCCCGTCGGCCCGTTCCTGGGGGCCCGCACCGCGGCGCTGCTGGCCCACGCCACCCAGATCGATCCCAAGGAGGGGTTCTGGTTCGCCCTGTCCGACGCCGAGCTGGCCGAGGTGTACCCGTGGGACGACTGGGTCCTCGCTCGCAGCGAGGTGGGTCGGCCGGCGCCACACCGTTGACGAGGGCGCGCAGGTGGGCGGCGGCCTCGCCCGACTTGAGCACCTCGAACAACAGGCCGGTGTGGCCCACCGGCTTCAGCGTGCCCTGCATGTAGGCCACGGTGGGGTCCTGGCGGGCGGCGGCCAGGGGCACGGAGATCACCAGGTCGGCGTCGTCGGGCCCCAGCACCAGGTCGGGCTCCTTCTTGCCCATCACCACCCGGTACTGGACGTTCACCCCGCCCGCCGGTCGGCCGCCGCCGGCCGCACCCCGGCGAACAGGTCGTGCTCGATCTCACCCTCACCCGGCCGCCCGACTTCGCTGCGGGCGAGGGTCCAGTCGTCCCACGGGTACACGTCGGCCAGCTCGGCGTCGGAGAGGGCGAACCAGAACCCGTGCGTCGGGTCGATCTGGGTGGCGTGGGCCAGCAGCGCCGCCGTGCGGGCGCCCAGGTGGTCGCGCACCGGGATCTTGGTGGTAATGCGGTCGTCCTGGCTGGGGCGCTGGAACCACTTCTCGTCGTAGGGCGACGGGCGCTCGGTGGCCAGGAGGCGCTCGTGCACCGCGAGGAGCCGGGCGCGCGACCAGGTCGAGTAGTAGAGCTTGTCGACCTGCCAGGGCGGCCCGGCCTCGGGATACCACGCCGGATCGGCCGCCCGGTCGTAGGCCAGCACCGAGATGTCGTGCACGCGCAGATGGTCGGGGTGGGGGTAGCCGCGCTGGTCGTCGCCGTAGGTGAGCACGACCTGGGGGCGCTCGCGCCGGATCACCGCCACCAGGCGCCCGGTGGCCTCGTCGAGGTCGGCGGCGGCGAAGCTGTCGGGATGGGTGTTGGCCGGCGATTCGGGCATGCCCGAGTCGCGGTAGCCGAGCATCACCACCTCGTCGTACCCGATGGCGGCCGTCGCCCGGGCCAGCTCGAGCGGGCGCATGGCCGCCACCCGCGCCCGCAGGGCGTCGCCCTCCAGGCCGTGCAGCGGGCCGCCGGGCTCGGCCAGGGCCGGGTTCTGCAGGTCGCCCTCCTCGCCTCCCGTGCAGCACACCAGCACGCAGCGGACGCCGTCGGCGTGGTACTTGGCGACCGTGGGCGCGCCCTTGGACGCCTCGTCGTCGGGGTGGGCGTGGACGGCCAGCAGGCACAACGGGGCCGGGGTGCGGGTCGGCACGGCGGCCCACGCTAACGCCGCCCGTCGGGATCCTCACGCCCCCCGGTACCGTTGAACCAGGTATGGACGACCCCGACGCCTGGCGGTGGGTATGGCTGGTCGCCGCCTTCGTCTTCGCCGGCGGCGAGATCCTGACGGGCGGCTCGTTCTTCCTGCTGCCCTTCTCCGCCGGCGCGCTGGTGGCCAGCCTGCTCGCCTTCCTCGGCGTCGGCGTCGCCATCGAGGTGATCGCGTTCCTGGCCGTATCGGCCCTGTGCCTGGCCGCCCTCTACCCTCTACGCCGGCGGCTCGACCGGGCCGTGCCCGACCAGAACGGCATCGGCGCCCGGCGCCTCCTCGGCGAACAAGCCAAGGTGCTGGTCGACGTGCCCGGCGCCCACGAGCTCGGCCTCGTCCTCGTCGGGCGCGAGCAGTGGCGCGCCGAGAGCCTCGACGGCAACCCGATCCCCTCGGGCACGTCGGTCAAGGTCGTGGAGGTGCGCGGCACGCGCGTCGTCGTCTTCCCCGCCGACCGGACGCCGCCGGCGCTCGACCGGCCCCCGTCCCCGTGAGATCCGTCAGAGAGGAGTTCCCACCGTGGTGATCGCCATCGTCGTGGGCGTCATCTTCGCCTTCCTGCTGCTCTACCTCGTCTCGGGCGTGCGCATCGTGCGGCCCTACCAGCGAGGGCTGGTCGAGATGCTGGGCCGCTACCAGACCACCGTCGACCCGGGCTTGCGCATCGTCGTCCCCCTCATCCAGAAGATCCGCGTCGTCGACATGCGCGAGCAGGTCGTGGACGTGCCGCCCCAAGAGGTCATCACGTCCGACAACGTGGTCGTGAGCGTCGACGCCGTCGTCTACTACGAGCCCACCGACCCCAAGCGCCTCGTCTACAACGTGGCCAACTTCATGCTCGCCGTCACCAAGCTGGCCCAGACCAACCTGCGCAACGTCATCGGTGACATGCAGCTCGACCAGGCGCTCACCAGCCGGGAGACGATCAACACCCACCTGCGCGAGATCCTCGACGACGCCACCGACAAGTGGGGCGTGAAGGTGGTGCGCGTCGAGATCCAGCGCATCGACCCGCCGCCCGACGTCATGCACGCCATGCACGAGCAGATGAAGGCCGAGCGCACGCGGCGGGCGCTGGTGACCCAGGCCGACGGCGACCGCACCGCCGCCGTCACCCGGGCCGAGGGCACGCGGCAGGCCACCATCCTGGCGGCCGAAGCCGACAAGCAGCAGCAGATCCTGCGGGCCCAGGGGCAGGCCGACGCCACCCGGGCGCTGGCCGACGCCGAGAAGTACCGCCAGATCGCCGTGGCCGAGGCGCAGGGCCAGGCGACGCGCACCGTGTTCCGGGCCATTCACGAGGGGGGTGCCACGCCCGACGTGCTCGCCCTCAAGTACTTCGAGGCGCTGCAGAAGGTGGCCGACGGCCAGGCCACCAAGATCTACCTGCCTACCGGCGCCGACGGCCTCCTCGGCCAGCTGGCCGGCGTGGCCGAGCTGCTCAAGGCCGAACCGGCCGCGCCCCCGCCGGCGGGGAACGGCGCCGCCCCTCTACCCCCCGCTTGAGTGACGCTTATCGTGACCTGCCCACGACAACCGTCACCCAAGCGGGAAGGGGCGGGCAGGGAGCGTGCCGGCTAGCGGCGGGCGTCGAGCACGGACAGGTCGAGCTGCTGGCCCGGGTAGATGAGGTCGGGGTCGACGATGGGCGGCGACACCCGGCCCTCGTTGGCCGCCACCACCGCGCGCACGTCGTCCATCGTGGGTTCGCGGCCGAGGTAGCGCTCGCAGATGCGCCACAGGTAGTCGCCTTTCACCACGACGTAGGGGGTGGCGACGGCGTCGAGGTCGGGCAGCGCGCCGGGGCGCTCGGCGCCCAGAGCGGCAGTGGCGGCGGTGGGCTCGAGCCCGGCCACCGACGGGGCCTGGCGGGCCCGAGCGTCGGCCGGCAGCTCGAGCTGCCAGCCGGCCCGCAGGATCTCGGGCTTGGTGAAGCGCCGGCCGTCGAGCTGGACCCGGCCCTGGTTGAGCTGCCAGATCTCCCGCCACCGCAGCGGGTCGCCGAGCTGGTCGGCGGCGATGCGTTGGAGGGTGTCGCGCTCGCGCACCAGGTACCAGCCCTGCTCCAGCGGGCGAGGCGCGGCCAGGGGCGCGGGGGCGAGCTCGACCGCGCTGGTGGCGTCGGCGGCCAGCGCCACCGCCGGTGCCCGGGGCGGAAGCGCGCCGGCGCCCGACGCCGACCCACCCCCGCCCGCCCCGCCACCCGCGAAGGCGCCCGTGCCCACGAAGAAGGCGGCGGCGACGAGCTTGCCGGCCAGCAGCTGGAGTTGCGACATCCCCCGCACCTGGCGGCTCGAGCGCCCGAAGGCCCGGTTCCAGACCTCGCTGAGCAGGGCCCAGGCCAGCACGAACCAGGCCACCCAGCAGACGAACACGAGGATCCCGGTGACGGCTCTGGGAGTGATCCCGGTGTCGACCGCGTCGCGCGCCTTGTCCCAGTCGAAGGCGTCGCCCGGGATGGGCGGGCCGCCGGCGCGCCACAGCAGCACGGGGACGCCGACCACCAGGGCGAGGAGGGCGACGACGGCGCCCACGCCCTTGGCGATGTCGGTGGTTCTCGTCGACTCCACGGGCACGGTTCCTCCTCTCGCCGCCGGTTCGCGGGCGGCCCGGGCGGTCACGGCTCGACCTCGGTGTCCACCCCGACGGCCAGGCGGGTGCTGCGCTGGGCCGACGCCGTCATGTGCGGCTTACCCACGATGCCCAGCAACATCGTGTCCCGCTCGAGGCGCACCAGCACCGTGCAGCGCAGCCCGTTGCAGACGGCCGCCTCGGCCCGGCCCGTATAGCCGCTGTCGGCGATGAGGGCGCTGGCGCGAGCGAGCGTGGTGGCCTCCGCCTTGGCGGGGTCGACGGCGACGTCACCGGCGCGCAGCGCGGCCTCGTCGATCTGCTGCACGCCGGCCCGCGTCGCCTCCTCGGCGATGTTGGCCGCCTCGCGCCGCAGGGCGAAGGCCAGCCCACCGTCGACGGCCAGGCCGGTGAAGGCCAGGATCGCCAAGGCCAGCCCGAGGATGAACAACGTCGCCGTGCCGGCGTCACCCCGGCGGCCCGACCGCCCGGTCACTGCGAGCCCTCCACCACCCGGTAGGTGTCGATGGTGGCCCGGGCCGAGGTGCGCACCGTCGGGCCCTTGTCGAACAGCCCGAAGGCCGACAGCCCGTCAAGATCGACCGGGCAGGACACGACGACCTGCACGCTGCCCCCGGGCTGGAACCCGCCGGGGTCGACCTGCACCTTGGCCGTGCGGGCGCACGCCCCCGAGTCGCGCAGCGAAGCGAGGGCGGCGGCCTCGCCCCGGGCGCGCGCCGCGGACGCCGAGCGGGCGGCCACCGCCGCCCGGGCGCCGGACTGGGCGGCGGCCACCAGGTCGCCGCGTGCGCTGGCGATCTGCCCGGCCCCCACGACCAGGAAGAGGAAGGCGATGAGCACCGGGAAGATCACCACCAACTCGAGGGCGATCGTGCCCCGGTCGTCGCGGCGCGTGCGCATCGAGCGGGTCACGGGCCGAGCCCCGCCGGCGCCGGCCGGAACACTTCGACGGGACGGGCGGCCGAGGCCGACACGGACAGACGGCCGAGCAGCGAGGGCACCGTGTAGCTCACGTGGATCACGACCACGTCGTCCTCGGCGCCTTCGAACGTCGGCCACACCTTCAGGTCGCGGGGTTTGTGGCCGGGACCGAACCACTCCTCGGCGGCGATGCGGGCGTCGTCGGCCGCGGCCTGGGCCGCCGCGGTGGGCGACAGCCGGCGGTCGGCGGGCGGCACGACGGCGGCCGCCGCCGCCCCGCGCTGGGCGGCCGCCTCGGCCTCCTGGCGGTGGTACATCCACAGCGCCGCCTGCATCACGAAGAACGTGGTGACGAGCAGCACCGGGAACACCACCAGGGTCGGCAGGGTGACGACCCCGGCGTCGGGGGTCAGGGGGCGTTGTTGACCTCGTTCTCGATCTTGTCGCTCTGGCCCCTGATGAGGTCGCGCAGGACGATGCCCGCCCCC
>JBIOZN010000292.1:0-2871 GCA_044871175.1 Acidimicrobiales bacterium
GGCGACGCCGGCGCGGCCGGCCTCGGCCAGCCCGACGGCGGCGGCGGCGCGCCAGGCGGGCGCCGCGTTCGGGTCGGCGGCGAGGGCGACAAGCGCGTCGGCCAGCTCGCCGACCCAGCCCTGCAGGCGGGCGAGGGTGAAGCGCTGGGCGAGGGCGGCGGCGCCGAAGTTGGGGCTGGCCGCCGCCGCCGGATGAGGAGCGTCGAGCAGGGCGGCGGCCCGGGCGCAGTCGCCGGCGTGGAGCGCGTCGGCGGTGGCCCGCATCCGGGCGAGCGCGGCCAGGAACGGGCGCTCGCCGCGGGCGGCCCAGCCCGCCACCGTGGCGGCGTCGGCGGCGGCGCCCTTGCGATCACCGATCTCCTCCCGCGCCACCGCCCGCCAGTTGGCCGCCTCGGCCTCCAGCTCCGACCAGCCAAGGCGGGCGGCGGCGGTCATGGCCGCCCCGGCCCGCTCGGCCCGGGCGTGGGCGTCGTCGGGGCCCCACGCCACCAGGCACTGGGTGGCGGTGGCCAGCGCCACCAGCGCGGCGTCGCCGCACTGGCGGGCCGCCGCGAGCGCCTCGCCCGCCAGCCCGACGGCGGCAGGGTCAGCCGGGGGGAGCGAGCGGGCGAGGGCGCTCTGCAGCTTGACCCGAAGGGTGGAGAAGCCGGGGCCCAGCTCGGCGAGGATGCCGCGAAGCAGCTCGACCACCTCGCCGTCACCGCTGCGGTACTCGGCCGCCAGCGCCAGGCCGCACGCCGCCTCCGCCGCCAGCTCGGCGTTGCCCGCCCGGTGGGCGAGCGCCAGCGCCCGCCGGTAGGCGTCCAGGCTGGCGGCGAGGTCGTAGGCGGCGTGGGCGGCGGCGCCGGTGGCGAGCAGCCGGCGGCACTGGTGCGGGGC
Organism: Acidimicrobiales bacterium; assembly: GCA_044871175.1. Lineage (GTDB taxonomy): Bacteria > Actinomycetota > Acidimicrobiia > Acidimicrobiales > Ilumatobacteraceae > JBIOZN01. The sequence goes on from JBIOZN010000292.1 coordinate 880, forward strand.
GTCGGCCGGCGCCGGCGGGCGGTGAGGCAGCCACGGCCGAGACGGTGGTTGCGAACCCGCCGGGCCGAGCGTTGGGTCACCTTTGGTCGCTATGCGACGCGAAAGCGGCCCAACGCCGGGATCGGGGGGTTGGGGGACGGGGACGGGCCAGGGGCCGGGCGGCGCCAGGTCGGGGTCCTGCCGGGCGATGCGGTGCTCGAGGGCGCGCAGGGCCGGGCCGGGCGGCACCCCGACCTGCTCGGTGAGGACCCGATGGGCGGCCTGGTAGGCCCGGAGCGCCTCCACCTGGCGGTCACACCGGTACAGGGCGAGCATGAGCTGGCCGTGCAGGCGTTCTCGATAGGGGTGCGTGCCCACCAGCGCCGCCAGCTCGCCGACCACCAGCTGGTGCTCGCCGAGGGCGAGGGCGGCGGCGATGCGCTCCTCGGTGGCGGTCAGGCGCAGTTCCTCCAGCCGCGCCGCTTCCAAGGCCAGTGCCGGGGTCTCGCCCACGTCCACCAAGGCCGGCCCGCGCCACAACCCGAGGGCGCCGTCCAGGAGCCGGCGGCGCGCCGCGGGGTCGGCGGCGCGGGTGGCGAGGGCCAGCTGCTGCTCGAAGGTCGCGGCGTCGATGGCGGCCGGCTCGGCCCCCAACCGGTAGGCAGAGCGGTGGCTGTGGATGCTCGCCGCCGTCCCCGCCGCCCGCAGCACCTGGCGGAGTCGGGAGATGTGGGCGTGCACGGTGGCGCGCGCCCCCGGCGGCGGGCGGCCCTGCCACAGCTCGTCTTCGAGGAAGTCGACGGTGAGCACCTGGTTGGCGCGGGTCACGAGCAGCGCGAGCACGGCGCGCGCCTTGGCACCCTCGACGCCGAGCACTCGGCCACCGTCGCCCACCACGACGAGCGGGCCGAGGATCCCCAGCTCCACGCGCGCCTCCTCGTGCCTCCCCGCTCCAGAGCGCCGGGGCGCCCACCCGATACGTCAGGATGAGGGCGGCGCAGGACTGGGGGCGTCGGGGCGGGCGACGTCGGCCTCGATGAAGATCAACCGGGCCTGGGGCTCGACGGCCCGCACTCGCGCTTCGGCGGCGTCGACCACCGCGGCGAGCTCGCCCACCGTGAGGAGGGGGTCGAAGTCGAGCTTGGCCGCCACCAGGACGTCGTCGGGGCCGAGGTGCTCGGTGCGCAGGTGGATGAGGCCTCGCACCTCGGGGGAGGCCTGCATGGCGTCCTGGATGCGCCGCTCGACGTCAGGGGCGGCCGCCTCACCGATGAGCAGGCCCTTCATCTCGACGGCCAGCACGATGGCGATCACCACCAGCAGGACGCCGATCGCCAAACTGCCGACGGCGTCCCAGCGGGCGTTGCCCGTGAAGTGGGCGAGGAGGATGCCCGCCAGGGCGAAGAACAGGCCGATCTCGGCGCCGGTGTCCTCCAGCAGCACGACCGGCAGTTCGGGCTGCTTGGTGCGCCGGATGAAGCCCCACCAGCTGCTTTTGCCCTTCAACGGGCGGGACTCGCGCACCGCCGTGCGGAGCGAGAAGGTCTCCAGCGCCACGGCGACGAGGAGGATGAGGATGGCCACGCCGAGGTTCTCGGGCTCGTGGGGGTGGATCAGCTTCTCGATGCCCTCCACGAGGGCGAACAGGCCGCCCAGGCTGAACAGCACGAGCGCCACCACGAACGCCCAGAAGTAGCGCTCCCGCCCGTAGCCGAACGGGTGCTCGCGGGTGGGCTGGCGGCGCGCCCGCCGGCTCCCGATCATGAGCAGGCCCTGGTTGCCGGTGTCGGCCACCGAGTGGATGGCCTCGGCTAGGAGGCCGGCCGAACCGGTGATGGCGAAGCCCACGAACTTGGCGATGGCGATCCCCAAGTTGGCGAGGAACGCCGCCACGATCGCGCGCCGGCTCCCCTCGTGCACCCGTCAAGGTTGCCACGGCCCCGCCCCCGCCCGCAGCCGTCCGTCGTCGCTTCGGCGCGCCAGAAACACCCGGCGCACGAGGAGAGCACGACC
>JBIOZN010000293.1:0-2215 GCA_044871175.1 Acidimicrobiales bacterium
CGATCCCGACGCCCTTACGAAGCTCACCGACGTTGATCATTCTCTGCGCTCTCCGTCTACCCCATCCCCATACCGACGACGGGAGACTTGTGTGCGGTGGTCAGCACCAGGCACCGGTCCTGGCCGACCACGACCATATCCTCGATCCGGATCCCGCCCCAGCCGGGCAGGTAGATCCCCGGCTCGACGGTGACCACCGTGCGCTCCGGCAGGGTCGCCGCCCCGGCGGCGGTCGGGCTGAGCCGGGGACTCTCGTGGATGGCCAGGCCGACCCCGTGCCCCGTGCCGTGCCCGAAGTGGTCGCCGTGGCCGGCCGCGACGATCACGTCTCGGGCGAGGGCGTCCCCGGTGGTGCCGGACATCCCCGCCTTCAGCCCGGCGATGCAGGTCTGTTGGGCCCGCAGCACGATCTCGTGGATCTCCCAGAACCGGGCGTCGGCCGCGCCGACGGTGATCGTGCGGGTCATGTCCGAGCAGTAGCCGGCGAGGCGGCAGCCCATGTCGATCACCACCGGCTCGCCCGCCTCGATCGGCCGGTCGCTCGGGCGGTGGTGGGGCATCGCCCCGTTGGGCCCGGCGGCGACGATGATCGGGAAGGACAGGCCGTCCGCGCCCAGCTCCCGCATGGCCACTTCCAGGCGCCAGGCCACCTCCCGCTCGCTGACCCCGGGGCGGAGCCCGGCGGCGACGACCTCGAACGCCCGGTCGCCGATCTCCACCGCCCGGCGGATGGTGTCCACCTCCGGCGAGTCCTTGACCTGCCGCAGGGCCTCGACGAGGCCCTTGGTCGGCAGCAGGGCGGCGGCAGCGACGGCCTCCTTGAGCTGGTCGAATGCGTCGACGGTGAGGTCTTCGGCCTCGAACCCGAGCCGTTCCACCCCCAGCTCGCGGAGCTGCCCGGCGACCGCCGGCCAGGCGCTGCCGGCGACCTGGACGACCTCGAAGTCCGGGGCCTGCCCGGCGGCCTGCTCGACGTAGCGGAAGTCGGTCAACAGGCGTGCCGCCCCGGCCGTGATCAGCAGCGTGCCGGCGGAGCCGGTGAAGCCGCTGAGATAGCGCCGGTTGTCGGCGTTGGTGACGAGCAGGGCGTCCGGGCCGCCGGCGCCGCTTTCGGCGAGCCCGCGGCGGAGCGCTTCGAGCCGGTGGCGGGTGGGGGATTCGGTCATAGCGCGACTCCTCGCCCAGAGAGGGTACACGCCGGCCGGCGCCGCCGTCTCCGGGGGCCGCGCCGGGTCAGGCGCGCTTCTGATAGCGGGCGATGTTCTGCTCGTGCTCGGCGAGGGTGAGGGCGAACTGGTGCGAGCCGTCGTTCTTGACGTCGTCGCGCACGTAGTACTTGTAGTTCGTCTTCTCCGGGCTGGCCGCCGCTTCGAGGGCGGACGCCCCGGGACTGGCGATGGGGCCGGGCGGCAGGCCCGGGTTGGTGTAGGTGTTGAAGGGGTTCTGGGGCTCGATCGAGCGGGCCTGCTGGCGCAGCACGGGCCACCACTCGGGAGGCTTGCCGATGCCGTACTGGATGGTGGCGTCCGCGCAGAGGCACTCCCGGTCCCGCAGCCGGTTGGTGTAGACGGCGGCGATGCGGGGGCGCTCTTCCTTGATCTGCGCCTCGCGCTCGATGATCGAGGCCAGGATGACCGTCTGGTGGGTATTCAGGCCCGTGTTGCGCTGGGCCTGCTCGCGCAGCGCCGGCGGGTAGGCCTCGCCGAAGCGCTTGAGCATCTGGTGGATCAGCTCCTCGGCGGTGGTCTTGCCGGGAATCACCCGGTAGGTGTCCGGGAAGAGGTAGCCCTCGAGGGTGGCCCCGGCGGGCTTGCTGTCCAGGAAGTCGTAGGCGAAGTTGCCGCGCTGGGCGAGGTCGAGGAAGCGCTGCGGGTCGATCCCCACGTCCGCCCTGGCCAGGACGTCGGCGTACTCCTCCAGGCGCCGGCCCTCGACGAACGTGACGGCCACGTCGGTGGCCCGGGAGGCGAGCATGGCCTCGATCAGCTCGTCCATGCTCATGCCCTGGCGCAGCCGGTACTCCCCGGCCTGGAGGCGGCCCTCGGCGCCCTTCCACTGCGCCCAGAAGCGGAAGAGCGCGGGGTGGGAGACGAGGCCCTGTTGGGCCAGGCGGTTGGCGATGGAGCCGGTGGTCTCGCCGGGCTGGATGACGAACGTGACGACCTCACCGGTCTGGGCGGCGGGCGCCGCCGCCGGGGCGGCCGGGGCGGCCGGG
>JBIOZN010000294.1:0-2931 GCA_044871175.1 Acidimicrobiales bacterium
ACCCCGTCGAGCAGCACCTCGGTCGACCCGAGATGGCGGCCGATGCGCCGCACCTCGGGGAAACGGGTGCTGATGTCGTCGCCGGCACCCTCACCGGCACCGTCGACGATCGTCACCTCGCCGGGCAGGTTGCGCACGAAGGCCCGCCGGCCGGCGAGCAGCACCTCGAACCACCACTGCGACTCGTCCCGGGGCAGCTTCCCCGGCGTCGCCTGCATCGGGCGCCAGTCGAGAGGCGCGGGCTGGTGCTTGGGGTCGGCCGGCGGGTCCATCCGGTGGATCATCCAGTCGCGCCCGCGGGTCTGGAACAGCGCGTAGCGCCCTTCGGCCCGCTCGCCGTGCAGCGACAGCACGACCTTGCGGTCGGTGAGCTCGTGCGCCTCGTAGGACCCGTGGTCCCACACGAACATGTGGCCGGCGCCGTACTCGCCGTCGGGGATATCGCCCGCAAAGGTGAGGTACTCGATCGGGTGGTCCTCGGTGTGCACGGCCAGGTGGTTGCGGTCCGGCGTCGGGGGCAGGCCCCGCGGCAGGGCCCACGACAACAGCACGCCCTCGTGCTCGAGCCGCAGGTCCCAGTGCAAGCGGGTGGCGTCGTGCTGCTGGATGACGAAGCGCCGCTGGTCGGTGGCCGGGGCGCCACCCGAGGGTTCGGGCGTGGCCCGGAAGTCCCGCTTGGCCTGGTATTCGGTGAGGGGCCGCTGCGCCACGACCCCAGTCTGCCCAGCGCGACGCCCCTACCCTGCCCGTGATGGCGGTGCTGCGGGCCTCCTACCGGTGTTGGTCCTGCGGCCTCGTCATCGAGCCTGCGGCGTCGACGTGGCGGTGCCCGGCGTGCACCGGCCTCCTCGACCTCGACGGCCCGGACGTCGCGCCGCCGACCGACCAGGACCGGGCGCGCCCCGGCCTGTGGCGCTACCTGCGGGCGCTGCCCCTCGAGGCCTCCTCGCCCTGGTGGCGGCGAGCGACCATGGGCGAGGGGGCGACCGCCCTCGTGCCCCTCGATCCCGGTGCAGACGACACGCTGGCCAAGCTCGATTTCGCCATGCCGACGCTGTCGTTCAAGGACCGGGGGGCGGTCGTGCTGCTGGCCGGCGCCGCCGCCCTGGGCGCCGAGCGGGTGCTGGTCGACAGCAGCGGCAACGCCGCCACCGCGGTGGCCGCCTACGCCGCTCGCCTGGGCCTGGCGTGCACCGTGTTCGTCCCGGCAGCCACGTCGCCGGCCAAGCTCGCCGCCGTCGCCGCCCACGGCGCCACCGTGGAGCTCGTGCGAGGGACGCGGGCCGACGTGGCCGCCGCCGCCCAGCGAGCCCTCGCCGCGAGCGACGCGTTCTACGCCAGCCACGTGTACAACCCGCTGTTCCACCACGGCGTGAAGACGGTGCTGTACGAGATCGTCGACCAGTTGGGCCGGGCCCCCGACACCCTCGTGCTGCCCGCCGGCAACGGCACCTACGTGCTCGGGTGCGCGCTGGCCGCCGACGAGCTCGTCGCCCGGGGGACGATCGGGCGGCGGCCCCGCCTCGTCGCCGTGCAGGCGGCGGCCTGTGCCCCGCTGGCCGCATGCTGGTCGGGTGCGAAGGAGCCAGCGGATGCGGGGACGACCGTCGCCGAGGGCATCGCCGTCGCCCAACCGCCACGGGCCGCGCAGGTGGTGGCGGCGGTGCGGGCGAGCGGCGGCGAGGTCGTGACCGTCACCGACGACGAGGTGCGGGCGGCCCGCGCCTGGCTGGCGGCGCGGGGCCTGTTCGTCGAGCCGACGGCGGCCGTGCCCGTGGCCGCCTGGCGCCGGCGGCGCCGCGAGCGTGCCGAGGACGGCGTCACCGTCGTGCCCCTGGGCGGCGCCGGCCTCAAGTCCCCCTGACCCTGCTCCGGTACGGTCCCAGGCGGTGGAGAACGTCGACATCGCCTCGCTGCTGCTCCGCGTGTGCGTGGGCGGCACGATGTTCGCCCATGGGTGGAACCACGCCTTCGGCGGCGGCAAGATCCCGGGCACGGCGGGCTGGTTCGAATCCATGGGGCTGCGGCCGGGTCGCCTGCACGCCTGGCTGGCGTCGATCAACGAGATGGCCGGTGGCGCCATCCTCGTGGTCGGGCTGCTCACACCTTTCGGGGCCGCGGCGGTGATCGGCAGCGTCGCCGTCGCCCTCGTCATCGCCCATCTCCGCAACGGCTTCTTCATCTTCCGTCCCGGCCAGGGCTATGAGTACGTGCTCGTGCTGCTGGTGGCCTGTCTCGCCATCGGGGCCCTGGGAGGCGGCCGGGTCTCGCTCGACCACGCCCTCGGCGTCGCCGACGACCTCGACGGGTGGGCCGGCCTCGCCATCGCCGCCGTGTTCGGCCTCGGGGGCGCCGCTCTCCTCCTCGCCACCAGCTGGCGACCCGACCGCGTCAGGAGCTGACGTGCACATCGGCTTGTTCGGCCTCAACAGCAAGGTGGCGTGCCCGCCCGAGGCGACGGCGCGCCTGGCCGCAAGCGCCGAGGAGCTGGGCTACGAGTCGTGGTGGGTCGGCGAGCACGTCGTGGTGCCCTCGCCGCGCCGACCGCCCTCGCCCATGGAGCCCGAGGACCCGATGCTCGACCCGCTCGTGCACCTGGCCTACGTGGCGGCCCACACCGAGCGGCTACGGCTCGGCACGGGGATCATCATCCTTCCGCAGCGGAACCCGGTGGTGCTGGCCAAGCAGGTCGCCAGCCTCGACGTGCTGAGCGCCGGCCGCCTCGTGCTCGGGATCGGCGCCGGCTACCTCGAACCCGAGATGAGCGCCATCGGCGTGCCCATGGCCGAGCGCGGCGCCCGCACCGACGAGCACATCGACGTGCTGCGCACGCTGTGGAACGACGAGCGGCCCGAGTTCCACGGCCGGTTCACCGACTTCGCCGGCATCGACGCCCACCCCCGCCCGCGCCAGCCCGGCGGGCCGCCGATC
>JBIOZN010000295.1:0-3781 GCA_044871175.1 Acidimicrobiales bacterium
TCGCCTCGCTCTCCCGGGCCCGCTCAGGGCCGCCCGTGGCGCCGCATGGGCGGCACCGTCGCCGGCGGCTGACGCCGAGGCGGCAGCTCGTGGAGGAGGTCCGACGTGATGGCGGCGATCGCCACCACCGCCTCGTCGAAGCGCTGCTCGAAGCCCACCGGGGGCTTCGTCGCCCCGCTCACCTTGCGCACGTACTGGCGGGCGGCGGCCTCGATCTCCTCGGCGGTGGCCGGCGGCTGGAGACCGCGGAGCACGGTGATGTTGCGGCACATGGCTGTCCTCCTCGTGGCGTGACCCGTGCTACCACGCTGGCGCGCATCAGCGGCAACGGATCGCCATTGATCCGTTGCCGCTGATCGGGCCGGCCACGTGATCGGAAGGGCCGTGGCCAAGTGATCGGAAGGGTTCAGGCGGTGGCCCTGCGCCGGTGGGCAACGACCAGCACCAGCAGGCCGCTGGCCAGCAGGGCGGCAGCCACGGTCACCAGCGGCAGTGCCGCAGCGCCCGTGTCGGGAAGCCTTCCGCCTCCGCCGCCCGGCTGATCGCAACCGTCACCGCCGGTCGCCATCTGGAGCAGGTGCGGGGGGTTCTCGATCCCGTCGAGGTCGAGCGGGATGCCGACGCCCCAGAACACGACGACGGCGTGGTAGCAGCCCTGCACGTCGACGCTGACGGTGTGGGGGTCGCCCGTGAGCAGCCAGTCGTCGAGGTCCTCGGAGGACACGACGGTGTGGTCGACGAGCTGAGCGTGGCCACCGAGCTCGGGCTGGTCCAGCTCGTAGCTGGCCACGACCAGGGGCGTGACGCAGATCTGCAGCTGGTCGTCACCCTGGAACGACAGCTCGACGGTCGCCGACCCGTTGCCCTGGCTGATGTCCACGACCGGGTAGGCGGGGCTGAACGGCTCGCAGTCCTGCGGCTCGGGCACGCCGACCTCGTCGTCGTTGACGGGGGGCTCCGGCGGGATCGGGGGCTCCGGGGGGATGGTCGGGTTGGCGTAGTCGTCGGCGCCGGGCTCGAGGTCGGGGTTCACCTCGGGATCGGGCGGAGGCGGCGGGATGGTCTCGGGCGGCGTGGTCGCCGGTGACAGATCGTCGGCCACGGGCTGGAGGTCGGGGTTGACCTGGGGGTCGGGCACCGTCGTGGTCGGGTGGGGATCGAAGAAGGCCGGGTTGTCGGGGTGGACCGGGCCGTCGTCGGCAAAGGCGTAGGTCGGCAGCCCGACGATGGCCACGACGCCGATGCAGGCGCCGACGACACGGCGCGTCCAACGGCCCGGCCTGGCCGGCTGGGAGTGGGTCGTACGGGTGGTGGTGCGGGGGACGGGGGTGGACTCGGTGCTCATGTCGCTCTCCTGGGGTCGGTGGGACACCTGGGAGAGCGGCGAGCGGGGCGGTCCTCGCGCTTTTCTGCTCAGGTCGAGCAGGCGACGACGGGCATGGTCCGCGAGGCGGTGGCCTCGTTGCCCCGGGCGTCGACCGCGAGGATCAGCACGGTGGCCGACCCGGCGCGGGCGAACGGCCCCACCAGACCCGTCCAGCGATCGCCGCCGGCAGGCTGCAGGTCCACGGTGGTAGGGCGGCCGGCCGGCGAGGTCACGCGCATGGTCACGTCCACGGGCGACTCGTCGGAGACGGCGACGGTCACACCCGCGGCCCGCGGCGCGCAGCCGCCCACGCGCACGAGGCGCTCGGCGAAGGTCACGGCGGTGATCTGCGGCGGCCGCTCGACCAGCCCAGTGACACGGATGACCGCCGACCCGGCCGAGCTCTTGATGATGACCGCCCCGAGCAGCTCGCCCTCAGGCAGCGCGGCGCGATCGACCGAGATGGCCAGCGGCGCCTGGCTCCCCGGAGCGAGGGTGCTGCCACCGCCCGCCTCGACCGGACCGGTGGCCTCCTCGACCGACCAGGTGAGCGGCGAGCCGCCCTGGTTGAGCACCGTGACCGTGGCGGCCGACTGGGTGGAACCGAGGGCGACCGAGGCCGACGACAGGCCGAGGCGCGCTGGCGGCACGGGGGAGGGGGGAGGCGTGGGCGGCACGGTCGGCGGGGGAGCCGCCGTCGTCGACGGTTGGAGCGGGGGGATGGTCGGCACCGTGCTCGCGGTGGTTGCGGCCGACACCGCCGGCGTCGAGGCTTCCGACGTCGGCTCGGCGACGACCGGCGCGGTGCCCTCGGCGGTCACCTGCTCCACCTCGTGGTCCCGGTTGGCCAGCAGGGCCGTGCCGCCGGCCAGCACCGCGACGGCTACCGCCGCGGCTCCGACGGTGACTGGCCACCGCGGGCGGCGAACGGCCAGGGCGCGCCCCGTCGACCGGGGGAAGCCCTCGTCGTCGAGCGTGAGCGCCGTCGGCTCGCCGGTCGGTTGGCTGAGCACCCGGTCGCGAAGGCCGATCGGCAGCGCGAAGGCCGGGGCCACCGCCATCAGCGCCGGGAGCGCCGCCCGAGCCCTGGTGCGCTCGCAGGTGTCGCACTGCTCGACGTGGCGCGCCACGCGCTTGCGGATCAGCACGGAGAAGGTGCCGTCCCAGCCCTGGAGGATCGCGGCCAGCTCGGCGCAGTCCCGCCGTCCGGTGCGGGCCACCACCAGCGCGCCCAGCGCGCGGCTCACCCGCTCCCGCATCCGGAAGACCACGGTGTAGCTCTGGGCCGGCGTCACACCGAGCACGGCGGCCAGGTCGGCTCCTTCGAGCCCCTGGCGCATGCTGAGCTCGAGGACGAGCTGGTCGCGCTCGTCGAGGCCGGCGGCGGCCGCCCGCACCATGGCGGCGAGCTCGGTGCCCTGGACGTCGGCGCCGAGGTCGGGCGTGACGGAGGGCGCCATGTCAGCCACCGTCGCGGTAGGGACGGCGCGTCGGCGCTTGCGTCCCCGCCGCTCCACCTCGTGGCGCGCCACGGCGAACAGCCAGGCCCGCAGCCGGCTGGGGTCGCGCAGCCGGGCGAGGTGCTGGTGGGCGGCGAGAAAGGTGTCCTGCACCACGTCGGCCGCCTCGTCGCGGTCGCCCAGGAGAGCGGTCGCGGTGTCGAACAGGGAGGGTGCGTAGCGGTCGTAGATCGCCGCCAAGGCGGCGCGGTCGCCGGCGACATGGGCCCGCACCAGCTCCGCGTCGCTCGCCCCTGTCGTCATGGGCCATGATCCTCGCCTCGGGTCGGGTCGTCACCCCTGGAGAGCACGCTCGACCGCAGTCCTCGCGAATTCTCCTCCATGGAGCCGTCTCGCGGCCCCGGCGATGCTCAGGAGGCGCGGGCGGCCCAGCGTGGTGGGCTCGCCCACGGCCCGCCGAGGCGTTCCATCAGTGGCGCCACGAGACGCTCGAGGGCCTGGCGGTCACGGCGCGGCCAGCGGCGCCACGCACCGCCGTCCGGCGTCGCCACGTGGTCGTGGTGCAGGAGCAGGCGGGGGTGATAGGTCCCCGTCGCGAGCGCCTCCTGCACCGCCAACGCCCTCGGCACCGCAATGGCGCGGGCTGCCCGCTGGGCAGCGGCGCCGTCAAAGGTCAGGCCCAGGCGCGAGGCGACGGCACCCATCGCGCCGACGGGGTCGGCGGTGAGGTCGTCGTACCGCTGGACGAGCGCGCCGGCCGCCAGCCACGCCTCGACCTCCCGGAGGTTGTCCTGCCACAGCGCGCTGGCGCCCAGGTCCGCGATGTCGAGCCCGAACTTGCGACACATCGAGACCGCCACGTCGCGCCAGTCCCTGATGCTCACGATGGGTACCGCGCGCCCGTCGGCCACCAGGTCGAGCCACGACGTCGCCGCTCTGGCGGCCGTGCCGGTGA
>JBIOZN010000296.1:0-2209 GCA_044871175.1 Acidimicrobiales bacterium
CCGGTAGGCGTCGGCGTCCTCAGGAACCTTCTTCACCTCGACGAGCATCTGGGTGATCCGCTCGGGCAGCCCCTCGGGTACGGGGCTGTCGCGCAGCGGGCTGCGCTCGATGGAGGCCCGCTCCGCCGGGCGCACGAGCACCCCGTCCTCGTCGATCCACACCGCCATGGGCACGTTCACGAAGCCCAGCAGCTCATCGGTGACGTGGGCGGTGTCGACCAGCGACGGATGGGAGGGTGCGGCCGCCTCGATCCAGGGCCGGGCCTGCTCAGGGTCGATGTCGAGGGCGACGGTGACGACGGTGAGCCCGTGGGACTCGAGCTCGGCGTGCAGCGCCTGCCACCCGGGCAGGCTGGTGCGGCACCCTCACCAGCTGGCCCAGGCGACCAGCAGCACCTTGCGGCCGTGCAGGGCGGACAGCCGGAAGGGGTTGCCGTCGACGTCGGCCAGTTCCACGTCGGGCGCCTCGGCGGAGGTGAGCGCCCGGCCCATGGCCGACGGGCCGAGGGCCCACAGGCCGTGCGCGGGGTCGTGCACCAGCGGCATGCGCAGCCGGTCGGCCACGACCTCGAGGTCGAGGGTGCCGTCGCCCCGGATGGCGCCGGGGGCGGGCACGCACGCCGACCCCTTGCACAGGCCCTCGGGCTTGGCCACCCAGCCGGTGCGCTGGGCCAAGGCGGTGGCGTCGGCGACCGGGGCCTCGCCCTCGATGATCACGCCACCGACCCTACCCCGCGACCCCGGCCCGAGGCCGACCAGCCGGGGGATGGGGCACCCCCGGTATCGTGCTCGGGATGGAACACGTCACCTGGACGTCACGCCCGCGCCTGCGCGCGCCCGTGCTGGTGGCGGCGTTCACAGGCTGGAACGACGCCGGCGACGCCGCCTCGCTGGCGGTCAAGTACCTGGGTGACGGATGGGACGCGTCGCCGTTGGCCTCGGTCGACCCCGAGGAGTTCTTCGAGTTCCAGGCCACCCGCCCGCAGGTCCGCCTGGTCGACGGTGAGACCCGTGAGATCGTGTGGCCGGCCAACGACGTCCACGGCGCCGTCACCCCCGGACCCCACGACGCCGTGCTGCTCCTCGGCACCGAGCCCCAGCTCCGCTGGCGGGCCTTCTGCCGGGAGGTGCTGGAGGTCGCCCGCGCCCTCGACGTCGGGCTGGTGGTCACCCTCGGTGCCCTGCTGGCCGACGTCGTGCACAACCGGCCCGTCTCGGTGATCGGCACCGCCAGCGGCACCGAGCTGATCGAACGCTTCGGCCTCGAGCGGTCCCGGTACGAGGGGCCGACCGGCATCACCGGCGTGCTCAACCACGCCTTCGCCCTCGAGGGCATCCCCGCCGTGTCGCTGTGGGCGGCCGTGCCCCACTACGTGGGCGGGGCGCCGTCGCCCAAGGCGGCGCTGGCGCTGGTGGAGCGCTCGGCCGAGCTGGTGGGCGCGCCCGTGCGCACCACCGCCCTCGAGCTCGCGGCCGCGGCCTACGAGCGCGAGATCGACCAGCTGGTCGCCGAAGACGAGGACCTGCAGGCCTACGTGGCTCGCATCGAGGAGCTGCGCGAGCAGGACGAGGCCGACGAGGACGACGACGCGCCCGTCGAGGCGGCCTCGGGCGAGCGGCTGGTGGCCGAGGTCGAGCAGTTCCTGCGCGACCGGCGCGACGACTAGGCGCCAGCGCCGCCCTCCCCGCCCCATGGCCGAGGTCGTCCCGAGCTGCGTGTGGCGGGCCACGCCCGAGCTGCTCGTCGCCCTCGAGGAGCGGTTCGGCGAGCCCCTCGACTGCTACGTCAACGGGTCCCAGGTGTGGCTGCGCGACGACGGTCCCGGTGGGGCGCGCCTCGAGTGGCGGCTGCACCCCGTCGCCGGCTTCCGGCGCCCGCCCGGCGTTCCCGTCGAGGAGCTGTGGGCGGCGGTCGTGTTCGCCCTGGCCAACGGCGAGGCGCCTCCAGCGCCCCTCGACGCGCTGTGGGACGGGTTGGAGGCCTTCCCCGGCTTCGCCGACGAGGTTGAACCGGCGCCGCTGGCCGCCGCCTGCACCGAAGCCCTCGGGCTGGCTCCCGATGCCTACGGGGTGGTGGACCACGACGCCATCGCCGATCAATGGGAGCGGGCCGAGGGCCGCGCGTCCATCGTCGCCGCCCTCCTCGCCCAGCTCGCCCGCTGACCCGCGACCGACCGAGCGTTGGGTCACTTTCGCGTCGCATGTGCGC
>JBIOZN010000297.1:0-2366 GCA_044871175.1 Acidimicrobiales bacterium
GCGCACATGCGACGCGAAAGTGACCCAACGCTCCGGGCGGTTCAGCGGAAGAGGTCTTCCTGGGGGCTGCGGATGAGCTCGGTGACGGCGGCGTCACGGAGCCAGGCAGGGTCGACACCCCGCACGACAGCCACCGGGATGCCCGCCTGCTTGCCCATCACCAGCTCGGCCGCGCCGGCCACCTCGTCGGCCACGGCCACCTCGGTGGCGTGCATGACCCGGCCGAGGGCGTCGGGCTCGCCCCGCAGGTCGACCACCCCGGCCACGCCGGCCACGCCGATGGCGACATCGGTGAGCCCCCGCCGCCACGGCCGCCCGAACGTGTCGCTCACGATCACGCCGACGGTGACACTCAGCCGGGCGCGCACGATGTCGCGGATGCGCCGGGCCGAGCGGTCGGAGTCGAGGGGCAGCAGGGCGGCCTCGCCCACCGGGACGTTGGACAGGTCGACACCGCTGTTGGCGCACACGAACCCGTGCCGGGTCTCGGTGATGACGAGGTCGCCTCGCCGCCGCAGCACCCGGACGGCCTCGTCCAGCACCACCTGCTTGTGCGACCGGGGGTTGTCGGGGTCGACAGGGACGAGCCGGCCCTCGGCCTTGGACACCACCTTCTGGGTGACGACCAGCAGGTCGCCGTCGGCCAAGGGACCGTTGGGCCGACCGGTACAGGCATCGGCGATGACCTCCCCGAGTTGGACGCCGGGGCGGATCTCGCCGATGCCCTCGACCCCCCACAGCCTGAGCCGGCTCACGTCTTGCTCCCGGCCGCCCCGGCGTCGACGGTGGTGTGGGCGAGGGCGGCGGCGCGGGCCGGAGAGGCCATCACGGTGTCGGTCACCACGCAGGCCAACCCGGCGGCTTCCACTGCGGCCGCCTCGGGGGCGTCGGCCGAGTCCACCACCAGCGTCGCCGCCACCGGCGCGTAGAGCCGGGCGACGCCGGCCACCGAGGACTCGTAGCCGAGCTCGCGCAGCATCCGGTCGGCCGGGCCCTTGAGGGCCGCGCCGGCGACGATGGGGCTGACGGCGACGACGGCGGCGCGGCGGGCGACCAGGGCGGCGCGCACGGGGTCGACGGCCAGCACGGGGCCGATCGACACGATCGGGTTGGACGGGGCGACGACGATGACGTCGGCCGCGTCCAGCGCGTCCAGCACGCCGGGCGCCGGATGGGCGACGGCCGCGCCGGCGAAGCGCACGGCCCGCACCGGCACGGCGTGGCGCAGGCCGACGAAGTACTCCTGGAACCCGATCTCGGTGTCGCGGCCGTCGTCGCCGGCGACCGTGACACGGGTCTCCAGGCGGTCGTCCGTGACCGGGAGGACGCGCAGCCCGAGGCCCCAGGCCCGGCGGATCTCGTCGGTCACCGTGCTGAGGGACGCGCCCTCGGCCCGCCGGTGGGTGCGGTACAGGTGGGTGGCGAGGTCGCGGTCGCCGAGCCGGAACCAGGTGGCCGCCGCGCCCGAGCCGGGGGGCCGCACGGCGGCGAAGCGGTCGAGGGCGTCCATGGCGGCCCACGTCTCGCCGGCCAGACCCCAGCCGCGCTCGGGGTCGATGGCGCCGGCCAGCGTGTAGTTCACCGTGTCCAGGTCGGGGGAGATGTGCAGCCCGTGGAGCACGGTGTCGTCGCCGACGTTGACGACGGCGGTCACGTCGGCGGCGGGCACCACCTGCAGGAGCCCGGCCAGGAACCGGGCGGCGCCCACGCCGCCGCAGAGGACGGTGACGCGAGGGCTCACGCCGGGGAGGCCGGGCGCTCGGCGAGGGCGTCGCCGTACAGGGCAGCGAGGGCGGCGGCCTCCCGGTCCCAGTCGAAGTCGCGCACCCGCCGGCGGCCGGCGGCCACCAGGCGGGCCCGCTCGGCTTCGTCTCCGACGAGATCGGCGAGGGCGCCGGCGAGGGCGTCGGTGTCGGTGGGGTCGACGAGCACGGCGGCGTCGGCGGCGATCTCCGGGATGGCGCCGGCGTCGGAGG
Source organism: Acidimicrobiales bacterium (assembly GCA_044871175.1). Lineage (GTDB taxonomy): Bacteria > Actinomycetota > Acidimicrobiia > Acidimicrobiales > Ilumatobacteraceae > JBIOZN01. Next base: position 1,977 of record JBIOZN010000297.1, read on the forward strand.
CCACCACGGGGACACCGTGCTGCATGGCCTCCAGCATGGGGAAGCCGAAGCCTTCGTCCAGCGACGGGTAGGCGAGGATGCGGGCGCGGGCGACGGCCTGGCTGCGATGCGGGCCGGGCACCCAGTCGGTCATGAGCACGGCCTCGGCGCTGGCCCGGGGCAGGGCGTCGAGGGCGGCGTCGATGGCGGGCTGGTCGTCGCTGGGCTGCCCCACCAGCACGAGGGCGAGGTCGGGGTGGCGGGCGTGCACCGCCCCGAAGGCGAGCACGAGCCGGGCCAGGTTCTTGCGCGGCTCACGGGTGCCGACGGCGATGATGTAGGGACGCCCATCGAGGCCGGGCAGGGGCGGAGTGCCGTCCGGGAAGGCGGGGACGGGCGGCGGGCCGTGAT
>JBIOZN010000298.1:0-36309 GCA_044871175.1 Acidimicrobiales bacterium
CAGCCCGGGCACGTCCCGCTCGGGGGCCACGATCACGGTCGGCCGCGTCCTGCAGTTCAACCGCGACGCCGCCGCCCGGATCTCGTTCCTGATGGCCATCCCCGTCACCGCCGGCGCCATCGTGTTCAAAGTCGGCAAGCTGGTGGTGGACGGCATCCCCGACGGGTTAGGCGGGCCGATGCTGGTAGGCATCGCCACCTCGGCGGTGTCGGGGTGGATCGCCGTGTGGGGCACGTTGCGCCTCGTGCGGACGCACAGCTTCACGCCGTTCGTCGTGTACCGGGTCGCGCTGGGCGTGGCCGTGCTCGTCGTGCTGGCGACCGGCTGGCGGTGATGGGTCAGAGGGGTCAGGGAGGTCAGGGGTCGACGCCGCGCAGGGCGAGCTGCACCCGGCCGTCGGCCAGGGCCGCCGCCAGGGCGGGGACCTCGCCTGCGGGCACGCCCACCACGACTGCCTCCTCGCCGACGGCCACGACCACCCCGGTGTGCACGGAGGCACCGGCGGCGCCGGCGCGCGCAGCGCCGGGGTCGGCGGCCAGGTCGAGCGACCCCAGTGCGACGACGTCGACGCGGTCGCCGGGCGTCACCGGCAGGCCCCCCTCGGTCTGAGGCACGGCCAGCCCCCGGTAGCCGGCCGGCAGCAGCGCGGCCGCCGGTGACAGCCCGGCCGGGGCGAGCCGGGCGGTCAGCACCACCTCGCCGGGCACCAGATCGATACTCGCGGACGCGTCGACCGGGCGCTCGGCGAGTGCGTCCTCGGGCAGGTCGCCGGCGGGGCGGGTGCGGATGGCGGTGTTGGCGTCGGTGAGAGCCTCGCCGGCCGCGATCGGCGCGGTGACCACCAGCGCCGGTCGGGGCCGGGCGGCGACCCCGTCGGCCTCGGCCCGGGCGAGGGTGGCGCGCACGGTGGTTCCGGTGACGATCGCGGCCACAGCGGTGAGGGCCCACAGGGCCAGCGACCGGGGGCGCAGGACGCGGCGCACGGGCCGCGGGAGCCGGGCCAAGAGCGCACGCCACGCCGCCTGGGGTGATACGGGCGGCGCGGGCGCAGGCGAGACGGGCAGTGGACGCATGGCTCCCTCCGGGGCGCACGCCGACGAGCCGGGGATCGCCGGCTGGCTGCTCGGGGGAAGCGCCCGCGAGGCTACCGCCCTGACGCGCCGTCCTGGCGCGCCGCCCTGAGGCCGTCTCGGGCCGCGCTCCCCACTCCGGCCCGCGTACCGGTGCTCGAGCCTGGCCGCTTCGCTACAACTTTCATCACTTGCCGTGGTCAGACGACGGGAAGTGACGAAAGTCGCGCGACGGCGGGGTCAGCGGCAGCCGCCCACCGACCGGTGGCGCCAGCGGGGACGTCTAGCGGCGCGAGCGCGGGCCCCGGCCCAACGCGACGACGGCGGTGATGCGTTGGCCGGGCTGGACGGCGACCGATGACGCCAGGCGCCGGACGAGGGGAAGATCCTGACCGAGCCGGGCGCGAGCGGCACCGCTCGCATCACCGGCGAGGGCCGAGGCGGTGACCACCACGACGCTCCCTTGACCCGGCTGCAGCGAGATCGTGCCGCCACTACCGTGCACGACCAGATTGGTGGCCAGCTCGCTCACGACGAGCACCAGCCGATCGGCGGCCTCCCCCAACAGCCCAAGCCGCTGGGCGAGCCCTTGGGCCTCGAGGCGAGCCTGACCGACCCCACCGGCGTCGTGCAGCTCGATCTCGCAGCCGTCGGCGTCGTTCACGGAGCCGGGTGGAACCTCAGTCGCCTGAACCCCCCGAGGTGCTTCCCGCTGAGCTCGACCCGCTGGTGGCGGCGGCCTTCGGGCTGTCGGCGCTGCCTCCGCTGCCCCCGCCTCCGCCGGCGCCACTGCCCTTGGCCCCATCCCCTGACGCCGCCGACTCGGCCTTCGGCCGGGCGTCGCCCTTGGCGCCACTGCTCGAACGGTTGTCGGTCTTGTAGAAGCCGCTCCCCTTGAACGTGACGCCCACGGGCAGGAACACCTTTTTCACCGGTCCTTGGCCGCACACGCGGCACTCGGTGACGGGCCCGGCCGAGAACGGCTGCTGGACCTCGAAGCGCTCCTCGCAATGGAGGCAACGGTAGACGTAGGTGGGCATGGCCGAAGCTGACTCCCCGCTCGGGGCTGGCACTCTGGTCCTTCGAGTGCCAAGGCTAGCGCCCCTCGCCGCCGCGCCCCACCCTGGCTACCCTCGCCCGCCATGCGCGCCCGCAAAGCGGTGATCCCGGCGGCGGGGCTGGGCACCCGGTTCCTGCCCGCCACCAAGGCCAGCCCCAAGGAGATGATCCCCCTCGTCGACAAGCCCGGGATCCAGTGGGTGGTCGAGGAGGCCGTGCGCGCTGGGCTAACCGAGATCCTGGTCGTCACCGGCCGCACCAAGAAGGCGGTGGAGGACCACTTCGACCGGGCGCCCGAACTCGAAGCCACCCTCGAGCGCTCGGGCAAGTCCGACCTGCTCGCCGTCGTGCGCTCGCTGGCCAATCTGGCCCAGATCCACTTCATCCGCCAGCCCGAGCCGCTCGGCCTCGGCCACGCCGTGGGGATGGCCCGGGCCTTCGTCGGCAACGAGCCCTTCGCCGTGCTCCTGCCCGACGACCTCATGGCCGACGACAACACCGTCCTCGTCGACATGGTCGACACCGCGGAGCGCACGGGCGGGTCGGTGATCGCCCTCAAGCGCTTCGGGCCCGACCAGATATCGGCCTACGGCGTCATCGTCCCCGGCGGCGAGCCCGACGCCGCCGGCGTGGTGGAGGTGAAGGGGATGGTGGAGAAGCCGCCGGCCGACGAGGCGCCCTCCGACCTGGCCATCATGGGCCGCTACCTGCTCAGCCCCAGCGTCTTCGACCGCATCGACGCCCTCGAGCCCGGCGCCGGCGGTGAGCTGCAGCTCACCGACGCCATGGCCGCCCTGGTGGGCGTCGAGCCCTTCCACGGCGTCGTGTTCGACCGGGGCCGCTACGACACCGGCAACAAGCTCGACTGGCTGCGGGCCACCGTCGAGGTCGCCCTCGGCCACCCCGAGCTCGGCCCGGGCTTCCGGGCCGCCCTCACCGACATCGTCCGCCGTGAACGCCTCGCCTGACGAGCGTTGGGTCACTTTCGCGTCGTATGCGCGCGAAAAGTATCCCAACGCTCGGGAGGGGATGCGGCGGTGATCCCGCTGGCCGAGGCCCGCCGACTGGTGCTGGCGGCGTGCCCGCCCCTGCCTCCTGTCCGGATGCCCGCCGCCGACGCCCTCGGCCTGGTGCTGGCCGAACCGGTGGTGGCGGCCGAGGCGGTGCCGCCCTTCGCCAACTCGGCGGTCGACGGCTACGCCGTGCGGGCCGCCGACGTGGCCGCCCCACCCGTGGAGCTGCCCGTCGTGTCCACGCTCGCCGCCGGCGCCGCCGCCGGCCGACCCCTTGCCGACGGCGAGGCCATCCGCATCATGACCGGCGCGCCGCTGCCGCCCGGCGCCGACGCGGTGGTGATGGTGGAGGACACCGAGCGGGTGGAAGGCGACGACGACCGTGTCCGCATCCACCGCAACGTCGCCCCGGGCGCCGCCATCCGGGACGCCGGCTCCGACGTTGCCGCCGGCGCGCAGGTGATCCCCGCGGGCACGCTTCTCGGACCGGCCCACCTCGGGGTGCTGGCCAGCATCGGGGTCACCGAGGTCACCACCGGTCCCCGCCTGCGCGTGGGCGTGCTGTCCACCGGGGACGAGCTGGTCGAGCCCGGCCGCCCTCTGGGCCCGGGCCAGATCCGCGAGAGCAACAAGCCGATGCTGCTGGCTCTGGTGCACCGGGCCGGGGCTGTGGCCGTCGACTACGGGATCGCGCCCGACGACGCCGACGCCCTGGTCGCCGTCCTCGAACGGGCGGCGGGGGAGTGCGACGCCGTGATCACCTCGGGCGGGGTGAGCATGGGCGACTTCGACGTCGTCAAGCTCGTCCTCGACCGCCTCGGCCAGATGCACTGGCTGCAGATCGCCATCAAGCCGGCCAAGCCCTTCGCCTTCGGTTTGCTCCACTGGGCCGGCCCGGTGCAGAGCGCCGGCCCGTCCCGTGGCGGTTTGCTCGACGGGCCCGGCCCGGTGCAGAGCGCCGGCCCGACCCGCGGCGGTCTGCTCCACGGGCCCGGCCCGGCGCAGAGCGCCGGCCCGTCCCGCGGCGGTTTGCTCCACGGGCCCGGCCCGGCGCAGAGCGCCGGCGCGTCCCGCGGCGGTCTGCTCCACCGCGACGGGCCGCCCCTGTTCGGCCTGCCCGGCAACCCGGTCAGCTCCCTGGTGAGCTTCGAGCTGCTGGCCGGGCCAGCGCTGCGCCAGATGGCGGGCGACCCCACGATCGACCGCCCCTGCGTCCGGGCGATCACCGACGAGGCGCTCGGCCGCCAGCGTGACGGCAAGGACCACTACATCCGGGTCCGGAGCGCGTTCGGTTCGGACGGGCGCCTGCACGTGCGCTCCACCGGCGCCCAGGGCAGCCACCAACTGGCGGCCGCGGCGGCGGCCGACGGACTGGCCGTGCTGCCCGACGGCGACGGAATCGCCGCCGGCGCCGAGGTCGATGTGCTCCTCATCTACGCGTAGGATGGGTTTCGTGGAGCAACTCGCGCCCGTCGATCTGGTCGACGGCTACGGCCGCACGGTGCGCGACCTGCGGATCTCGGTGACCGACCGCTGCAACTTCCGCTGCACCTACTGCATGCCCGAGGAGGGCATGACCTGGCTGCCCCGCTCCGACCTGCTCAGCTACGAGGAGATCGAGCGGCTGGCCCGGTTGTGTGTCGAGCGCTTCGGCGTCGACGGCATCCGCCTCACCGGCGGCGAGCCCACCGTGCGGGCCGACCTCCAACGCCTGATCGCCATGCTCGCCCGCCTACGCGTCCCGCCCTCGGCCGCCAGCCCCCGGGCCGGGCAGGCGCCCGACCTCTCGATCACCACCAACGGCGCCACCTTCGGGCTGCTGGCCGGCGTGTACCGCACGGCTGGGCTCGAGCGGGTGAACATCTCCCTCGACACGCTGCGGCCCGAACGGTTCGCCGCCATCACCCGGCGCGCCGAGCTCCACCGGGTCCTCGACGGCATCGGTGCGGCCCAGGCCGCCGGCTTCGACCCGGTCAAGCTCAACGTGGTGGTCGAACGGGGGGTGAACGATGACGAGATCCTCGACCTGGCCGACTTCGGGCGCCAGCACGGTGTCCAGGTCCGGTTCATAGAGTTCATGCCCCTCGACGGCGGTGGCGGCTGGCGGCGCGACAAGGTGGTGAGCCAGGCCGAGATCCTGGCCGCCATCGAAGCCGTGCACCCGCTGGTGCCGGTGCCCGCTCGCGGGGCGGCGCCCGCCGACCGGTGGCGCTACGCCGACGGCGCCGGCGAGATCGGCATCATTCCCACGGTCACCAAGCCGTTCTGCGGCGACTGCGACCGGGTGCGGCTCACGGCCGAGGGGCAGTTCCGCACGTGCCTGTTCGCCACCAGTGAGACCGACCTGCGTTCGGCGCTGCGGGCCGGCGCCGGCGACGACGAACTGGCCGTCGCCATCCAGGAGGCCGTAGGCGCCAAGTGGGCCGGGCACGCCATCGGCCAGGTCACCTTCGTGCGGCCCCGGCGTTCGATGAGCCAGATCGGCGGGTAGGCCCAGCCTGGCCCGACGGCGGGCCCTCGCCATGCCGGCGACCTGCCCGGCGAGCGTTCCCTAGACTTGCGCCCCAATGTCGGACGCCTACGCCTTCACCCATCTCGACCCGCTCGGGCGCGCCCGGATGGTCGACGTCACGCCCAAGGAGCCGACCCATCGGCGCGCCGTGGCGCGGTGCAAGGTGTTCATGCTCCCCGAGACCACGATGGCGGTGGCCAACCGGGAGGTGAAGAAGGGTGACGTGCTCGCCGTCGCGCGGGTCGCCGGCATCCAGGCGGCCAAGCGGACGGCGGAGATGATCCCGCTCTGCCACCCGCTGCTGGTGGGCAGCATCTCGATCAACTTCGAGATCGGCGACGACCACATCGCGGTGGAGTCCCAGGTCGACACGGTCGATCGCACCGGGGTGGAGATGGAGGCCCTGCACGCCTGCTCCATGGCCGCGCTCACCATCTACGACATGTGCAAGTCGGCCGACCGGGGCATGGTCATCGGCGACCTCGCCCTGTGGGAGAAGACCGGCGGGCGCTCGGGCACCTACCGGCGCACGGAGCCGACGGGGATCCACGCCGATGGTGCCTGACGCCACGGGGGGCCGTGTTGCGCCTCGGTAACAATCGGTAGTAGAAACGTCACGATCTACCGCCGGGGCAGAGCCGCTCCGGTGACCGCAAGACCATCGACCCGGCACCCATCCACCACCCGGGCGGCACCGGTCGGTACGGTCCCCACAAGCAAAGGCAGGCTCGGAGCGTGACGCTGTTGGTCCTCGTGATCCTCGGGGTGATGTGGGTGGTGGTGCTCGTGCCGCCCCTGCTACGGAGCCGACAGGACAGCCGCCCCTCCGACTCGGTGGTCTCGTTCCGCCGCCAGCTGTCCACGCTGCAGCGCACCGCCCCCTCTCGGCGATCCACCCCGGCGCGGGTCGGTTTCGGCGCACCCCGGCGAGTGGTCACCACCCCCGCCCTGCGCCATGAGCGCGGGCTCGCCACCAGTCGCGCCGCCGTCGCCCGCACGAGCCGCAGCGCCGCCCGCCGCCGGCGCCAGAACATCCTGTTCGCCCTCACCATCGCCGCCGGCGGCACGCTGCTGCTGGCCGTCACCGCCGGCAATCGGGTCGTGTGGTACACCCACCTCGTCGCCGACGTGCTGCTGGTCGGCTACGTGTACCTGCTGGTGCAGCGCCGCAAGCTGCACGACCAGCGCGTCCGCACGCTGCGCCCGGTCTGGTCGAACGCCGCCTGACCCGGCGGCGGCCCCCCGACCCCCGTCCTGCCCCGGTCTCGGCGCGAATCCCGCCATATATGGCGGAAATCGCGCCGAGAGTCGGTCGGGGCGTCGCGCCGCGCCCACACCAGTCTCGTTCGAGGCGTCGGGCCGCCGCCCACACCAGGACCGGTCGGGCCTGGGGCCGGCGCCCCCGCCGCCGACACCAGGATCTGGACCCGCTCGGGAGGCAGCCGCCGGCGCCCGCCCGCCGAGCGCTATCGTGACGCCTCGCCCTGCGGGGCACCCCTGCGGGGGTGTAGCTCAGTTGGTAGAGCGCAACAATCGCACTGTTGAGGCCAGGGGTTCGATTCCCCTCACCTCCACCCCGCGGTGATCGCCCGCCCGGGCCGGTGAGCTCCCCCAGGGGAGGCCGGCCCGGCGGCGCTTCCCCCGTCTCCGAGCGGCCCCTACACTCGCCGCGATCCGGGCGGAGGCGACGCCGCCAGGTGTCGAGCGTGCACGAGGGGGTTCCATGGCGCTCCAAGTAGCGGACACGTACGTGGCCAACCAGCGGGTGCGAGACCTCGGCGCGTCCGAGTACCTCGTGTACCTCATCCACAAGCACGCCGGCACCACCCATCTCGTGCGGGCCATCGAGTTCGACGGCCCCGTGGATCCCGCCCTCATGGAGCGGGCCTTCCGCCAGATGGTCGACCGGCGGCTGATCCTGCGGGCCCGCATCCCGCCGACGGCCGAGGGCGAGTGGCCCTACTACGTCCTTGACGACTCCACGCCGCCGTCGTTCGTCGTCAAGCCGCGCCAGGGCCCGAACCACTGGGCCGAGCTGTTCAACGAAGAGCTCAACCAGCGCTGCGGCGTCGATGGTGACCCGCCCATCCGCGCCCAGCTGCTGATGTCGGACGAGCCCGGCGGAGAGCTGCTGCTGACGTGCTCCCACGCGTTCTGCGACGGTCGCTCGCTCGTGCGCTTCTGCATGCAACTGCTCGACGAGTACGAGGCGCTGGTGCGGGGCGAAGACGGCGACCCCAGCATCCTCCCCAGCGGGATCAGCCCCGAGGTCGGGTCGCTCCTCCCGTTCACGCCCGAAGAGGGAAAGCAGCTCGTCGCCGACTACCTCGAGCGCGCCGCCAAGCTGCCCATCCCCAAGGCCTGGCCCTTCGAGTGGGGCGACAAGGACTCGCCGCGCCAGACCAAGATGTTCCCGTTGGATCTCACCGTCGACGAAGTGTCGGCCATGCGGGCCAACGCCCGCGACAACGGCACCACCGTCCTCGGCGCCCTCGGCGCCGCCATGATCCTGGCCACCGGCGACGTCATCCAGCCGTCTCCCGAGGACCACATCGTGGTCACGTCCACCCTCGACATTCGCGACCGCCTGCGCGTGCCCGTTGCCGTCGACGACATGGGCATCTACGCGGCCACGATCAACAGCCGGCACTTCGACCTGCACAAGCAGTCCGACTGGGACCATGCCCGCGACTTCAAGAACCAGGTCACCGCCGGCATCGAACGCAACGACCACTACACCTTCGTGTTCATCGGCGGCGAGTTCGTCAAGCAGGTGACGGCGCCCTCGGGCGACCCGATGTTCACCGACACCCTCGCCAGCCTGGGGGCGATGGAGCTGCGCACCGAGGGCACGTCCCTGCGCCCCCGCACGCTGCGGGGGGCCCTCGGCCTGCATCACGCCGCCTTTGCCTACACGTCGATCAACGGGATCGGCATCAACGGCGCCATGGCGATGACGTTCGTGTACCCGTCTCCGTGGGTCAGCGAAGAGCGCGCCCACGAGTTCACCCAGGCGATAACCGACCGCATGCGCTGGTACGCCTCGAACGCCAAGTAATCCGAACGGAGGTCGCACGTGCCTATGTCAGTTTCCGAGGCCCAGGCTGCCCTCACTGCTCCCGGGTCGATCTTCGAGATGGCCGAGGAGCAGATCGACGGGCGGCCCTATCGGGTCTGGAAGAACTCGCCCCCGACGCTGCGGTCCATCATCGAGTCCACCGCGGCCCACGGCGACAAGGTGTACCTGGTGTTCGAAGGCGAGCGCCTCACCTTCGCCGAGCACTTGCGGCGGGTCTCTCATGTCGCCCGCTGGCTGGTGGAGGACCAGGGCATCCAGCCGGGTGACCGCGTCGCCATCGCCATGCGCAACCTGCCCCAGTTCGCCGTCGCCTTCTGGGCGGCCATCGCCGCCGGCGCCATCGCCGTGCCCCTGAACGGCTGGTGGACCGGCAACGAGCTGGCCTACGGCCTGTCCGACGCCGGCGCCCGGGTGCTGTTCGCCGACGGCGACCGGGTCAAGCGGCTCGAGCCCGAGCTGCCCAGCCTCGGGCTCCAGTCGGTGGTGGTCACCGAGCACGACGCTCCCGGCCGGGGGCAGACCCCGCTGGACGACCTCATCCTCGCGGGCGACCCCGGGCCCCTCCCCGCCGTCACCGTCGAGCCCGAGGACCCGGCCACGATCCTGTACACCGGCGGCACCACCGGGCAACCGAAAGGGGCCCTCGGGTCCCATCGCAGCGTGGCCGGCGGCGTCCTCGGTCTGGCGTTCATGACGTCGAGCGCCGCCCTGCGCCACACGGGCGAGGTGCCGGCGCCCGACCCCGACAACCCCGACGCCATGCTCATCACCATGCCGCTGTTCCACGTCAGCGGCCTCTACTCGATCGTCATCATGGCCGCCTTCGGGGCCAAGAACGTGCTCATGCGCAAGTGGGACCCCGACAAGGCGTTGGAGCTCATCGAGCAGGAGCGCATCACCACCACGGGCGGCGTGCCCACCATGGTGTGGCAGCTGCTCGAGTCCCCCGAGCTGACCAAGCGCGACCTCTCCAGCCTCAAGGCGCTGGGCGCGACCGGCGCCCCCGTGCAGCCCGACCTCCTGCGCCGCATGGCCGAGCTGCTGCCGGGCCGCGCCCTCACCAACGGCTACGGCCTCACCGAGACCTGGGGCATCGTGGCGGTGAACACCGGCGGCGACCTCCTGGCCAAACCGGAAAGCGTCGGCCTGCCCCTCGCCACCAACGAAACCCTGCTGGTCACGGCCGAGGGCAACGAGGCGGGGCCGGGCGAGACGGGCGAGCTGTGGGTCCGCGGGCAGAGCGTGATGAAGGGCTACTGGAACCGACCCGACGCCACGGATGCGGCCATCACCGACGGCTGGTTCCGCACCGGTGACGTGGGCCGCTTCGACGACGAGGGCTTCCTCTACATCGTCGACCGCCTCAAGGACATGGTGATCCGGGGCGGCGAGAACGTGTACTGCGTGGAGGTGGAGGCGGTCCTCAACGACCATCCCGCCGTCCATATGTCGGCCGTCATCGGCGTGCCCCACGAGGTCCTGGGCGAGGAGGTGGGCGCCGTCCTCGTGCTCGAGCCCGGCGCCGAGGTCACCGAGGACGAGGTGCGGACCTTCGTCGCCGAACGGTTGGCCGGCTTCAAGGTGCCCAACCGCATCTGGACTCGCACCGAGCCGCTGCCCGTGAGCGCCATCGGCAAGGTGCTCAAGTCGCAACTGCGGGACGAAGTCCTGAAGGGCTGACGTCCGAGGCCGCGCGCCGAGGCCCCACGTCGTCCCCACCTCGATCAACCGCGGGCCATCGGCCCGCCCTGCCCAAGAGGAGAGCGCCGGTGCAGCAGCTGAGTGGCCAGGACGCCATGTTCATCTACCCCGAGACGAAGAAGGCGCCCAACATCGCCGGGGGGTTCATCACCTATGACCCCTCCACCGCGCCCGGCGGCCGGGTCACCTTCGAGCAGTTCCTGAGCCACGTGGAGGCGCGGCTGCCGGAGCTGCCGATGCTGCGCCGCAAGCTCGTGCGGGTCCCGTTCGACCTCGACCACCCCTACTGGGTCGACGACCCCGAGTTCGACCTCGAGTACCACGTCCGCGACATCGCCCTGCCCCGCCCGGGCGACTGGGGCCAGCTGTGCAAGCAGGTGGCGCGCCTCATGGCCCGACCGCTCGATCCGGCGCGCCCGCTGTGGGAGATCTACATGATCGAGGGGCTCGACTCGATCCCCGACCTGCCCGAGGGCAGCTTCGCCAGCGTGCTCAAGCTCCACCACGCGGCGGTGGACGGGGTCGCCGGCCGCGAGCTCAGCAGCGTCCTGCACACGTCCACACCCGAGGTGGTCCACCCCGAGGCCGACGACTGGGACCCCGAGCCCCAACCGTCGAATCTCGACCTCATGGCCCGCACGGCGCGCAACTACGCCGTGCGGCCGGCGCGCATGGCCTCGGCCATGGCCCGTACCTTCCCTGCCGTCGCCCGGATGTCGGGCCAGATGACCAGAGGTCGGGTCCGGCCCCAGGAACTGCGGGTGCCGCGCACCCGGTTCAACGGCGTGATCGACGCCCACCGCACGCTCGACGCGTGTGACTTCGACCTGGCCGAGATGAAGCGGATGAAGGGCGCGGTGCCGGGGGCCACGATCAACGACGTCGTCCTCGCGGTGATCGCCGGCGGGCTGCGGCGCTACCTGCAGGGCAAGGGCGAGCTCCCGACCGATCCGCTGGTCGCCATGATCCCGGTGTCGCTCCGCACCGACGACCAGAGCTCGGCCGGCGGCAACCAGGTCACCACCATGCGAGCGACCCTGGCCACCGATGTGGCCGATCCGGTCGAGCGCCTGAAGGTGATCCACGCCTCCACCGAGCACGCCAAGGAGCTGGGCCAGCTCGTCGACGCGCGCACGCTTGTTGCCTACTCCGAGTTCCTGCCCGGGGCGCTCGTCGGCCTGGGCGGGCGGGCGATGGCGGCCACGGGGTTGGCGGCACGCGGCGCGCCGTTCGTCAACGTGCCCATCACCAACATCCCCGGCCCGCAGCAGCCGCTGTACCTGGCCGGCGCCCGCTTCCACGCCACCTACGGGATCCCTCCCATCATGGACGGCATGGGACTCATCCACCTGGTGCACAGCTACTGCGGGCGCCTGTTCGTCAGCGCCTGGTCGTCGCCCAAGATCCTGCCCGACATCGAGGTGTACGTCGACGACATCCGCGCCTCGTTCGACGAGCTGGCGGCGGCGACGCAGTAGCGCCCGCGCCATTCGGCCCCCGCGGTCGGGACCAAAGGAGGTACTCCCGGCACCGGCGTCGGCCGACACTGTCGCGTGCGGGTCGTGGCGGCGACCCGCAACTGACGGCACCGAGAGGAGGCGACTGTGGAGCGGTTCAGCCCGCCCGCAAGGGTCGGGAGGGCCGCGCCCGTCGCGACTGAGGTGATCGCCGCCGCTCCCCCCACCGCGCAGGACGCCACCTGCGTCGCCCTCCTCCCGAACAGAGAAAGGAGGGCACCGTGAAGGTACGTCTGCGCCGGTACAGCCCGGCGGCGTGGATCCGGCGGCTGCGGCGAGGGCCGCCGCCGGCCACCACGCTGACAGTGCACGACCGTGCGGTGGACTGCCCCAACGGGGAGACCACCGTCGAGCACTGCATGCAATGCGATCGGCTGATCCTGCTCCACGTCGACCAGTCCTGGAACGGCACTGTCGAGTGCACTCCCGACTCGCCGGCCTCCTCCGTCTCTTCCTGACTGTCCCCCCTCCCACCTTGGGTGACCGTTTCGTCGGAGGGTCCAACGCGACGGTCACTCGAGCGGGGGCGAGCATGATGGCGCCGTGACTTCGCCCGCCCTGGACTCGTCGCGCTCGGCGTTCCCGGCCATCTTCCGCCCCTTGCGCGTCGGGACGCTGGCGCTCGACCACCGCTTGGTCGTCCCTCCGCACGGCGGGGCGTCGGGCACGCTGCTCGGGAGCGAGGATGACTTCGAGGCCTACTGCGCCTACTGGGAGGCCAAGGTCGAGGGGGGCATGCAGTGGATCGGCGGCCGTCCCACTTCGTGCGCAATCCGCTGCCCCCGGGGTTCGAGCCGACGGGCGTGGGCGCCAGCGGGCCCGGGTGGTTCCGCAACCCCCGGTACGGCGCCCGTTTGGCCGCCTTCGTCGACCGCCTCCATGCCGCCGGTGGGCTCGTGTCGGTACAGATGGTGCTGCAGGGGGGCATGCCCCTCGCCCCGTCACCCACCCTGAGCAGCTACGCCGATCACCGCGTCCCCCACGTGCTCAGCGCCGACGAGATCGCCTGGCTGGTGCGGGAGTACGGCGAGTCGGCCGCTCTCGCCGCCGACGCCGGCACCGACGCCATCGAGCTGCACGCCAACCACGACGACCTCCTGCAGTGGTTCCTGTCGCCCCTCACCAACCGGCGCACCGACGGCTACGGCGGTGGGCTGGAGGGCCGCCGCCGTTTCCTGCGCGAGGTGGTCGAATCCGTCCGCGGCCACGTCGACCGGCCGGTCACGCTGGGCCTGCGCCTGTGCCTCGACGAGATGATGGAGGGCGGCTACGAGCTGGACGAGTGCCGGGCGGTTCTCGCCGCTTTCACGGCCGAAGGCACGGTCGACTACTTCAGCCTCGACGTCGGCAACAACTGGGGTGCGCCCAGCTACATCCCGCCCGGCTCCTACCCCGAGGGTGAGTGGGCGGCGTTGTGCGGCCAGGCCAAGACCGCGACCCACCTGCCCGTGGTGTACACCGGCCGGGTCACGACGCCTGAGAAGGCCGAGGAGATCCTGGCCGCGGGGGAGGCCGACCTGGTGGGCCTCGTGCGGGCCACCATGGCCGACCCCGCCTTCGTCGCCAAGGCCCGCGCCCACCAGGCCGACCGCATCCGTCCCTGCATCGCCCTCAACGAGTGCATCCACCGCCGGCTGGTGGACGGGCTCGGCTTCGCGTGCGGCGTGAACCCGCGGTCGGGACGGGAGCGGGAGGGCGACCTGGCGCCGGTCGAGCATCCCCGGGCCGTCCTGGTGATCGGCGGGGGACCGGCGGGCACGGAAGTGGCCGGTCTGTGCGCCGAGCGGGGCCACCGCGTGGCGCTGTGGGAGCGCCAGTCCCACCTCGGCGGCCAACTGGCCGTGGCCGCCCGCGCCGCCGTCAACCGTCCCTATGCCGACTGGGTGCGGTGGCAGGGTGAGCGGCTGGCGAGAGCCGGGGTCGAGGTCGTGCTCGATCGGGTGGCGGAGGCGGCCGACGTCCTCGCCGCCGAGGCCGACGTGGTGGTCGTGGCCACCGGCGCCGTGCCCCGCACCCTGGCCGTACCCGGCCACGACCACCCCCATGTGCGCTCGGCCAACGACGTGCTGCTCGGCTCGGTGCCGCCCGGGCCCCGGGTCCTGGTCGTGGCCGAGGACGACCGGGCCGCACCCCTGGTGGTCGCCGACCATCTCGCCGGCGAGGGCTACGAGGTCACGCTCGCCTTCCGCACGCCGGCGCCCGCGCCGCTGGTGGGCAAGTACTCGATCGGCGCCTTCCTGGCCCGGCTCGACTCCGCCGGCGTCAGCCTCGTACCCATGGCCCGGGTGGTCGCCATCGACGCCGACGCCGTCGTCGTGGCCCACGCCTACAGCGGGCGGCGCTGGTCGCTCGGCCCGTTCGACGGCGTCGTGCTCGCCTGCGGCGCGGTGGCCGACGACCGCCTCTACCACGAGCTGCGCGCCCAGCACCCCGAGGTCCACGTGCTGGGCGACGCCTACGCCCCCCGGCGCGTGGTGTTCGCCACCCGCCAGGCGTGGGCGCTGGCCTCGACGCTCGCTTGACGGGCAGACTCGGGGGACACATCGCCAGCTGCCCCCGAGGAGCCCCCCGAATGACCACTGTGAACACCCCGCTCGGCCCGGTGCAAGGGACCGCCCTGGACGGATGCGAGCGCTACGCGGGGATCCGCTACGCCCAGGCGCCCGTCGGCCCGCGCCGCTTCCTGCCGCCCGAACCGGTCGAGCCCTGGACGGAGGTGTACGACGCCACCGAGTTCGGGGCGTCGGCCCCGCAGCCCCCGCCCATCCCCGGGTTCATCATCACCAGCCCCGAGCTGCGCACCAGCGAGGACTGCCTGTTCCTCAACGTCTTCACGCCCACGGCCGACGACGGCCGGCGCCCGGTGATGGTGTGGATCCACGGGGGGGCCTACACGATCGGTTCGGGCGACCTCTACGACGGCTCGTCGTTCGCCCGCAACGGCGACGTCGTCGTGGTGACCCTGAACTACCGCCTGGGCGTGCTCGGCTGGGTGCCTCTCGATCACCTCGACCCGGCGCTGGCGGGCTCGGGCAACAACGGCGTGCGCGACCAGATCCAGGCTCTGCGCTGGGTGCGCGACAACATCGCCGCCTTCGGCGGCGACCCCGGCAACGTCACCATCTTCGGCGAGTCGGCCGGCGGGGGCTCGGTGGCCGCCCTGCTGGCGGCGCCCGACGCCGACGGCCTCTACCACCGCGCCATCATCCAGTCGGGAGCGCCCAACATCCTGCCGGCGTGGAAGCCCGAGAACTACGTGCAGCAGATCCTCGACCACCTCGAGCAACCCGAGGGCGGTATCGAGGCCCTGCGCGCGGCCGACGCCAATCGGCTCATCGAGGCCCAGATCGACTCGGGTGCCTTCGACCGCATGGGCCGCGACCGTGACCACGCCATCGACGGTTCGGGCATGGGCCCGCGGCCCTCGGTCGACGGCGTCGTCCTCACGGCCACACCGGTCGAGGCGGTGCGGCGCAAGGGCGCCCAGAACGTCCCGCTCATCATCGGTACCAACGCCGACGAGGGCACCCTGTTCTCGCTGCTGCTGCCCACCGACGTCAACGACGACGACCTGGCCGAGGGCCTGCGCCATGTCGTGCGCGACCCCGAGGCGCTGTTCGAGGTCTACCGGGGGCGCCACAGCCCCCACCGCCTCATCGTCGAGGTGATGACCGACGCCGTGTTCCGCATCCCCTCCCTGCGCCTGGCCGACGCCTACGTGGCCGCGGGCGCGCCGGTGTGGGTGTACCTGTTCACCTGGGACACTCCGGTGTTCGGCGGCCTGTTGGGGGCGACCCACGCCCTCGAGCTGCCGTTCGTGTGGGACCTCTACCGCGAACCGGGCTGGCAGCTGTTCGTGGGCGCCAATCCGCCCGAGTCCATCGCCACGGCGATGCAACACGCCTGGCTGGCCTTCGCCCGCACGGCCGACCCCGCCGTCGAGGGCCTGCCCGCCTGGCCCGTCTACCACACCACGGCCCGCCCCACGTTCGAGATCGACGAGGAGCTGCGCGTCGTGGACGACCCCGACCAGGAGGTGCGCGAGGCCTGGTACAAGCAGACCGACGGCGCCGCCTACTAGGCCGCCCTCGCCCGGCGTAACGGAGGTCTCGGCGCGATTTTCGCCAGATGTGGCGGGTTTCGCGCCGAGACCTGGCCGGCGACTCGGTCAGCGGCCGGTGGCGCCGTCGATGAGCTCGCGCAGGATGTCGGCGTGGCCGGCGTGCCGGGCCGTCTCCTCCAGCAGGTGGGCGAGCACCCACCGCAGATCGGGGCGGGGTTCCTCGTCCACCCCCACGCACACGGCGTCGAGGGGGGATGCGGCCACCACTGCGTCGACGCGAGCCCAGGTGGCGCGGTAGCGGGCGACCGCCGCGGCCAACGTGTCGTCGGGCCGCCCCTGGGGGTCCAGTAAGTCGGTCGCGACGGCCTCACTGGCGAAGCGGGCCAGGCCCCACAGGGCCTCGGCGCGGGCGAGGTGCGTCACCAGCCACAGCAGCGACGTCCCACTCGGGACGTACGGCCGGCGGCCGTCCTCGTCGCTGACGCCTTCCACCTTCCGCACCACCGACTCCCGCTGGTACTGCAGCAGGGCGACCAGCGTCGTGCGCTCGTCGCCGAACGCACGCGGCGGCTTGTGGTCGGCCACGGTGCCGTCAGCCCCCGGGGAGACGCCGGTCGGCGGCGGCGGCGGCGGGGGCGAAGGCCGCCCGAGCCGCGGCCACGCCCGTCCCCGCCGACTCCCAGTAGTCGTAGGTGCCCTGCTCGCGCAGCTCACGGGCGGCGGCCACGGCCGTGCCCAGCGCGGCGAAGGCGAACGCGCCGCCCACCGACACGCGCCGCACCCCGACCTCGGCCAGCGCGGCGACGGGAGGCAGGCCGGGCCGGGCGAGGACGTTCACGGGTCGGTCCACCGACCGCACCACCCGGGCGATGTCGTCGAGGTCGGCCAGCCCGGGGGCGAACAGGACGTCGGCGCCCGCCTCCTGGTAGGCCTGCAGACGGGAGATCGTGTCGGCCAGGTCGTCGCGTCCGTGGAGGTGGTTCTCGGCCCGGGCGGTGAGCACGATGGACGTCGGCCCGCGGTGGGCGGCCTCGGCCGCGCTCCTGACCCGCTCGACGGCCAGCGGCCGGTCGTAGATGCCGCCCGCCGCCCGACCCCGGAAGTCCTCGATCGAGCATCCCGCGAGCCCGGTCTCGGCCGCCCGGCGGACGGTGTCGCCGACCGCATCGGGGTCGTCGCCGAAGCCGTTCTCGAGGTCGGCCGACACGGGGAGATCGGTGGCGGCCACGAGGGCGGCGCAGTGGGCGAGGACCTCGTCCCGGGCCACGCAGCCGTCCAGGCGCCCGAGGGTGGCGGCAAACCCGCTGCTGGTCGTCGCCAACGCCTCGAACCCGAGGTCGGCGAAGAGCTTGGCCGACCCCTGATCCCAGGCGTTGGCCAGCAGCAGCGGGTCGCCCGGACGGTGGTGCAGGGCCAGGAACCGGGCGGCACGCTCAGCAGCAGTGGACATCTTCGACCTCCCTGGTGATGACGACGTCGCGACCCACCCGCTCCGGGGGCTGGGCCTCGGCGGGGCTACGGGGCGAGCGCATCCTCGGGCACGACGGCCCGCAGGGCGGGCTCGCCCAGCCCGAGCCGGCTGCGAGCGGTGAACATCCGGCCGCGGGCCTTCTCGATCGGGGCGAAGGCCATCATGCCGATGGGCTTGGGCAGGTCGTCGTACACCGCCTCGATGCCCCCGCGCATGGAGTAGGTCTCGTGCCAGAAACCCGTGCCCGCCGAGTCGGCCAGGAACTCCTTCCACCACTGCCGGTGGGGCAGCTCCCGGGTCCAGCGTTCGAGGGCATCGAGGTCGCGCCAGTACTGGCGCATGCCGGCATGCGGGGGCACCAGGGAGAACAGGAGGTTCTCGTGGAGCAGGAGGCCGTCGGCCCCCTCGGCGACGGCGGCCCGGATCTGGCGCCCGGTCTGCAGCAGCTTGGCCAGGCCGCCCACGCGGTTGACCCGCATGCCCAGGTAAATCACGACGAGGTCAGGGAAGTCCGACAGGTCGACCGTCCGACGGTTGACGCCCGTGTTCGCCTGCGCCATCGCACCTCCCTCGACCCGGCCCGCTGGCCTGCCATGCTCGGGGTCCGTGGGAACGCCGTCAAGCCTCGCCGGGGCCGGCGCCGGCCTCCGCGCCGGTCCGGCCCCGTCGTGAGCGCTCGGCTGGTGTCGCTGGCGGCCGGCACCGTGCTCGACGTGGGCCCCGCCGAAGCCGTGGACGTCGCCGCCCAGGCCGGCTTCGGCGCCGTGGGCCTGTGGTTCGACCCGGCGACCTGGACGGCGGCGACCACCGCGGCCGTGGCGCGCCGCCTCGCCGCCACCGGTCTCGTCCCGCTCGACATGGAGCCCGTGATCCTGGGGCGCGGCCCCGACCCCGGTGACGCCCTCGTCGACACCGCCGCCGAGCTCGGCGCCCGGCACGTGCTCGTGGCCAGCGGGCCGGCCGAGCGGGGGGCGGTGGTTGACCGCTTCACGTCCCTGTGCCTGCGGGCGCGGGGAAGCGGCGTGCGGGTGGTGCTCGAGTTCCTGCCGATCTTCACGGTGGCGTCCTGGGCCGACGCCCTGGGCATCGTGGAGGAGGCCGCTCAGCCCAACGGCGGCGTCCTCGTCGACACGCTCCACCTGGCCCGCTCCGGCGGGTCGCCGGCCGACCTGCGCCGCGCCCCGCCAGGACGTCTCCCGTACCTGCAGCTGGCCGACGCGCCCGCGCTCCCACCCGACCCCTCGCCCGCCGGACTGCGCGAGGAGGCGCTGCACGGGCGCCTCCTGCCCGGCGCCGGTGCCCTTCCCCTGGTGGAGACCCTGGCCGCCGTTCCCGCGGTGCCCGTGTCGGTCGAGCTCCGCTCGCAGGCCCTGCAGCAGGAATGGCCCGCGCCCGTGCCGCGGGCCCGGGCGGTGCGGGCGGCCACCGACGCCGTGCTGGCGGCGGCGGAAGCGGTCCGCGGCGGCACCGCCTCCTGAGCCCGTGCGGACCCGCTCGTGCGCCGGCTCTACGATCGCGAGGCCTCGACCACGATGGAGGAAGCCCGCGAATGAGCAGAGAACAGCTCGTGGCCATCGCGCGCGACGGTCTCGCGCACTTCCAGGCCAAGACCGTCCCGCTCGAGCCGGATGTGTTCCGGGTCCCCACCTCGACCTACATCGACCCCCAGCGGTGGGAAGTCGAGATGCAGCGCATCTTCCGGCGGCTGCCGCTGGTGGTCGGGTTCACGTCGGAGCTGCGCGAGCCCGGCTCGTACCGGGCCATGGACGTGGTCGACGTCCCCGTGCTGCTCGTTCGCGGCACCGACGGCGTCATGCGCGCCTTCGTCAACATGTGCAGCCACCGCGGCGCCCTCCTCGTCGAGGACGGCACGGGCAAGGCCCGGCGGTTCACCTGTCCGTACCACGCCTGGAACTACGACACTGATGGCGCCCTTGTGGGCCTCCGGGATGCCGACGTCTTCGGCGACATCGACCGCTCGTGCCTCGGGCTCACGCCCCTGCCGGTGGCCGAGAGGGCCGGGCTCATCTGGGTCGTCATCACGCCTGGCGCCCGTATCGACATCGACAATTTTCTGTGCGGCTACGGCGAGATGCTGCAGTTCCTACACCTGGACGAGTGCTATTTCGTCGGGCGCCAGAGCCTGATGGGCCCGAACTGGAAGGTCGCCTTCGACGGCTACATCGACTACTACCACCTGCCCACGCTGCATCGGCAGACATTTGGCCCGGGCATGTCGACCCAGGCGATCTACAATGGCTGGGGCCCCCACCAGCGGCTCGCCGCCCCCGACCGGGGCTTCGGTCTCCTCGCCGACATCCCCGAGGATCAGTGGCAGGACCACCAGATGACCCGCGGCGTGTGGACCATCTTCCCCCATGTCTCCATCGCCGCCAGCGACGCCGGGGGCCGGATGTTCCAGGTGTCCCAGCTCTTCCCCGGGCCGACGGTCGACAGCTGCATCACCTACCAGAACTACCTCCACGTCCTGCCGCCCGAGGAACAGCAGCCGACGCTCATCCAGGAAGGGATGGCGTTCCAGCACCAGGTCGTGCGCGACGAGGACTATGCGCTCGGGCTGCGCACGCAACGGGCGATGAAGACGGGCGCCAAGCCGGAGATGATCTTCGGCCGCAACGAAGGCGGGGGCCATCGCTTCCACCGCTGGGTCGAGGCCATCGTCGCCACTGACGACGCCGAGTTGCCGGCGCTGTTCGACAAGGGCCTCGACTAGGAGCGCCGCCGGGGTGGCCCTCGATCCGCTCGAGCGCCTGCTGGCCGAGCGGGCGTGTGAACGCCTTATCGTCGACTACGCCCGGTATCTCGATCTGGGGGAGCCCGGGCGGGCGGCCGCCCTCTTCACCGATGACGCCGTGTGGGAGCTCCCCGGCCAGCTGCGGTTCGAGGGGCGTGAACAGCTCGACACCGTTGTACATCGGCGAGTACCACGACCGGTTCGTGCCCTCGGCGGCCGGGTGGCGCTTCGCCCACCGCCGCACCGAGCTGGCCTTCGGCTCGTCGTCGCACTGACCGCGAAGCTGGCGGCACGTCTCGGCGCGAATTCCGCCATATATGGCGGAGATCGCGCCGAGAAACCCTCGGCCGGCCCACAGGGCGGGCGTCTTCCTCCGGCGGCCCGGCGGCCCGGCGGTCAGGCGGTGGCGGTGGCGGTGGCGGTGGCGGTGGCGAGCACGCGGCGCATGGCGTCGGCCGAGCGCCGGGCGGCCTCCTCGGCCGGTGCCGCCCACAGCTCGGTGGACGGCACCTCGAGCGAGATGGGCGCCCTCACCCCCATACCGACGAGCAGCCGCACGAAGCGGGCGCAGTCGAACTCGCCCTCACCGGGCGGCACCCGAAACGTGAGGCAGTCCTCCTTGTAGTCGGCCATCTGCGGCCGCAGGCTGCCGTCGTTCATCTGCACGGCGAACACCTGCTCGGGGGCCAGGGCGGTGATCAGCGACTCGTCCCGAACGCCGCGCATGTGGTGCCAGATGTCGACGCAGTACCCGCCGTTGGGCCGGCCGGCGGCCTCGACGATGACCTGGGCGTCGGCGGCGGTGGCGATGTTGGTGAACGGCAGCCACTCGATGCCCACGAGCAGCCCGTGGGCGGCGGCCCGGTCACACAACGCCCCGAAGTCGCGGGCGGCGTCGCCGGGCGTGCCGGCGTAGGGGCCGATGGCCTGGACGTAGCGGGCGCCGGTGGCCTCGGCCAGCTCGTAGGCCAGGTCCTCCAACCGCCGGCCCTCCGGCCCGGGTCCGCCCCCCGCCACCGACCAGTCGCGCAGCACCTCGATGTCGGCCAGCACCAGGCCGTGATCGGCGAGCCCCTGGGCGATGTCGGCGGCGCCGCGGCCCTCGTCGTCGCGCAGGCGCTGGTACTCGTTCAGATACAGGCCGATGCCGGCGTAGCCGGAAGCCGCGGCCGCCCGCAGGCGTTCGTCGAAGCCGCCGAAGCGGGGGCGGCTGTAGTGCGACCACACCAGGTCGGGCCAGGCCAGGTCGTGGGCGGAGCGGCCCACGGTCAGCGGCCGCGACGGGCGGCGCTCACCAGGTTTCGCCGCCGACCTGCAGGCGGTGGTGCACGACCTTGGGCCCGGCGATCCAGTTGCACAGCTGCGGGTCGGCCTCGAAGATCTCGCCTTCGACCCAACTGCCGTCGGGGCGGAAGAGCCCAGTCTGGCCGTCGAGGGTGACCAACACGTTGCCGTGGCCGTCCTGCTCGTACAGCGCCCGGCTCAGGGGATGGACCATCCCGTGCACGGCGCCAGTGTAAGCGCTCGCCGAGCGCTCGCTAGTGTCCGCCCGGCGCCGCCGTGGCATGGTGCGGGCGGCGCGATGGGGAACCAGGAGGCCGAGATGAGCCGCTTCGGCGACAAGGTGCTGTTCGCCACCGGCGCGGGATCGGGCATCGCCGCCGCCACGGCGCGCCGGTTCACCGCCGAGGGGGGTCGCGTCGCGGTCGTCGACTACGACCCCGGGCGCGCCAAGGAGGTGGCGTCGCAGCTGGACGGCGCCATCGGGCTGGCGGCCGACGTGGCCGACGAGGCGTCGGTGGTGGCGGCCATCGAGGCGGCGCGCGACCAACTGGGGCGGGTCGACTGCGTGCTGAACGCCGCCGGTCACGCCGAGTTCGGGCCGATCGACGACTGGACGCTCGAGCGGTGGAACCGGATGCTCACGGTGCACGCCGGGGGCACCTTCTTGGTGTGCAAGCACGCCCTGCCCCTGCTGCGCCGGCAGGCCAGTGGTTCCATCGTCAACATCGCGTCCACGGCGGCCCTCACGGCCAACCAGAACAACGCCCCCTACGGGGCCGCCAAGGGGGCGATCCTGGCCTTTTCGCGCCAGCTGGCGCGCGACGTCGCCCCCGCCGTCCGGGTCAACGTCGTCGCGCCCGGCCGCACCCGCACGGGCATGACCGAGCCGCTGGTGCTGAAGCGGGGCGGCGGCGACTGGGAGACGGGCGCTCAAGAGTTCGCCCAGGCGAACATGCAACAGCGCCTGGGCGAGCCCGACGAGATCGCCGCCCCGATCTGCTTCCTGCTGTCCGACGAGGCCAGCTTCATCACCGGCACGCTCCTGGTGGCCGACGGCGGCGAAACCGCTATCTAGTGGCCCAGCAGGCGACGTTTGCCCGCTCCGCCGGCCGGATCAGGCGGGCACGGCGGCGGCGAGGAGGTCGCGCACCGCCTCGGCCATCTCGGCCCGTACCGGCGCACCCGACAGGATGACGTCCACCATGGTGAGCGAGGTGTGGGTGTGGCCTCGGGCGGCGATGTGGCGGGTCGGCACGCCCGCCGCCGCCAGCGCCTCGGCGTAGGCGGCGCCCTCGTCGCGCAAGGGGTCGAACTCGCACGTCACCACCACCGCCGGCGGGAGGCCGACCAGCGACTTGGCCCGCAGCGGCGAGGCCCGGGGGTCGAGGCGGTCGCCGGGGTCGGCGTAGTGGTCCCAGAACCACTGCATGAGCGGCTTGGTGAGCACGTAGCCGTCGGCGTTCTCGACGTACGACGGGGTGGACAGGTCGGCGTCGATCACCGGCGTGAGCAGCAGCTGGCCGACGATCTCCGGCCCACCGGCGTCGCGCGCCCGCTGGCAGGCGACGGCGGCGACGTTGCCGCCGGCACTCCATCCGGCCACGACGAGCTGGCCGGGGATCCCGCCGAGCTCGATGGCATGGGCCGCGGCCCACTGCACGGCCGCGAACCCGTCGTCCACCGCAGCGGGGAAGCGGGCCTCGGGGGCGTGGCGATAGTCCATCGACACGACGACCGCGCCGGTGCGCACGCACAGGTCACGGCAGAACGGATCGTCGGAGTCGTGGCTGCCCAGCACCCAGCCGCCCCCGTGGAAGTACACGATCAGCGGGTGGGGTCCTTCGCCCGCGGGCCGGTACAGCCGGTAGTTGAGCTCGCCCGCCGCCCCGGGGTAGGTGCCGTCCACCTCTTCGGCCACCTCGGGCCCCGGGGGGCGCTCGGCGTTCATGGCGTCGGCGAAGGCACGCGCCTCGGGCACCGGAAGGGTCTCGAGCGGCGGCAGCTCCATGGCGGCCATCAGGTCGAGCACCATGGCCACGTCGGGCTGCACTCGCCGAATCACGCCGTCGTGGCACTGCGACCCGGCGGGCCCGGACAGGATGAACCCGAGGTAATCCTGCTGTCTGACCTCGTCGCAGGCCCGGCGGTACACGTCCACGCCACCGACATAGGGCAGGAAGACGCGTGGCTTGCCGGGCACGTTGGCCCCCATGTACCAGGAGTTCGCCTGCGGGTAGAGCGTGATGGCGGCGCAGTCGTTCACGTGCTGCACCCAGCCCTCCTCGGCCAGGGGAGTGGGCTCGATGGTGTCGAAGCCGCCGGTGCGCAGGTCGACCAGGCAGTCGGCCACCCAGTCGACGTGCTGCTCGATGGACACCGACATGTTGGACAACACCGAGGGGCTGCCGGGGCCGGTGATCATGAAGAGGTTGGGGAAGTCGACCGTCGTGAGGCCGAGGTAGGTGACCGGCCCGTGCGCCCATTTGTCCTTCAGCGTGACGCCGTTGCGGCCGGTGATGTCGACCCCCACCAACGCGCCGGTCATGGCGTCGAACCCGGTGGCGAACACGAGGGCATCGAACTCGAAGGACTCCTCCGCCGTGTCGATGCCGGTCTCGGTGATCGTCACGATCGGGTTCTTGCGCAGGTCGACGAGCCGGACGTGGGGGAGGTTGTAGGTGGCGAAGTAGTTCGTGTCGAGGCAGGGCCGCTTGGTCCCGAAGGGATGGTCCCGGGGGCACAGGGCCTCGGCCGTCTCCGGGTCGTTGACGATCGAGCGGATCTTCTCGCGCAGGAACTCGGCCAGCGCCTCGTTGGCCGCCGGGTTCACGAGGATGTCGTTGAAGACGAGGATGAGGGAGAACAGCTCGCCCTTCTCCCACGCCGCCTCGAAGCGCCGGCGCCGCTCGTCCTCGGGCACCGAGAAGACGCCCTCGGTGCTCTCCTCGAACGGGATACCACCGCGCGACCACTTGGCCGCCTCCCGGTAGACGGCGCGGTCGGCGTCCAACGCGGCCAACGCCTCGGCCGAGGCCGGGCCGTTGTGGGCCGGGATCGAGAAGTTGGGGGTGCGCTGGAAGACGGTGAGCGCGGCCGCCTGCTCGGCGATGAGCGGGATCGACTGGATGCCCGACGAGCCGGTGCCGATGAGGCCGACCCGCTTGCCGGTGAAGTCGACGCCCTCGTGCGGCCACCGGCTGGTGAAGTACACCTCGCCGGCGAAGCGGTCGGCACCCTCGATGTCGGGCGTCTTGGGCATCGACAGGCACCCCGTGGCCATGACGTAGTAGCGGCAGGCGACGTCCTCGCCGCCGTCGGTGCGCACATGCCACCGTGCGGTCGCCTCGTCCCACGTCGCCGCCGCGATCCCGGTGGAGAACTGGATGTCGTCGCGCAGGTCGTACTTGGCGGCCACGTGCTGCAGGTAGGCGAGGATCTCGGGCTGGGTGGCGTACTTCTCCGACCACGTCCACTCGTCTTCCAGCTCGGGGTCGAAGCTGTAGGTGTAGTCGGTGGTGGCGATGTCGCACCGGGCGCCCGGGTAGCGGTTCCAGTACCACGTGCCCCCGACGTCGGCGCCGCTCTCGAAGGCCCGCACGGAGAACCCCAGCTGGCGCAGGCGGTGGAGCATGTAGAGCCCGGCGAAGCCCGCGCCCGCCACCACCACGTCGACCTCGGCCCGATCGGTGCGGTCCCCGTTGTCGCTCACCATGTTCGTGTCCCCTCCTCGCACGCCCGTGTTACCCGAGATTGTCGCCTTGGGCGGGGGCGGCCCACAAGCCGGGGCGATTCCGCCAGATCTGGCGGGATGGCACCGAGACCCGTGCGGTCGTGGGACGGCGCTCGGGGCCGACCCGCGGTCAGCGGCCCACGGGGCTCCAGCCGGCCATCGCTTCATCCTCGCGTGCCACCCGCTGATCGAGGATCGCCTTGCCTCGTCGGATCACGTCGCGATCGCCTGAGGCCACTGCCGCCTCCAGCACGGCGGAGAACGCCTCACTTGCCCGGCAGTAGCGCTCGACCACGTCGTCGAGGTGCAGGCTCTGGCCGTCTGTGGGGGCGGGCGCCCCGGCCAGCGCCTCCAACTGGGTGATCTCGTCGGTCATCCACGCGATCTCGTGGGCCGCGCGGATGGCGGCGTTGCGGATGATGACGTCGAGCATCATCACCGTGACCTTCACGGTGTCGTCGCCCACAGCGGGGAGGACGACCTCCATGAGCTCGCGGCTGCAGCTGTTGAGGAGCTGCTCGGTGGTCGGCTTGGCAATCATGGCTCGCAAATCTCCAGGTACTTCATGTGGAAGTACTCGAGGCTGTTGATGAGGAACATGTTCATGGTCTCGTGGGCCTGGCCCAACGTGAGGGCCTCGGCCCCCCGCATCATCTGGGCGAACAGCAGGGCCATGCCGACGATGAAGAAGTAGTGCATGACGCGGGTATTCACCTGATCCTCGGAGAAGCCGGTGAGCTCGCGGTAACGAGACAGGAAGGCCTCGGGATCAGCGGTGTACAGGCTGTTGGGCAGGGGGCTGCCGCTGTAGTAACCGACGTCTTCCCGCGGGTCGCCGATGCGGGTGAACTCCCAGTCGATCACCACCGGCTCGCGGCCCTCGGCCACGAGGATGTTGCCGGGCTGGAAGTCGCCGTGGACCACCGTGAGCGGCACCGGCGGCGGCTTGTGGGCCCGCAGCCAGGCGGCGACGTAGCGGATGATCGGGCTGCTGTCGGACAGCTCGCGCTCGGCCCGCTCGTAGATCTCGATGGCACTGTCGAGGTAGCCGTCCCAGTCAGTGGGATGCTCGATGGTGGGGGGGAGAGCGTCGAGTGGGATGCGTTGGAACGCCGCCGCCACCTGGAGGTAGACCTCGAGGGCGGGACGATGGTCGGCGTCGGGGGCGAGGGTGAGCTGCAAGGGCGTGCCCTCGACGTGGTCCATCACGATGCACTTGCTGCCCAGGTACTCGCCGGTGCCGTCGTACCAGCGCGGGCGGGGGATACGCACGGCGTCGACCTTGGCCAAGGCGTCGAGCAGGATCCACTCCCGGTCTCGCTCGCTCTGGAACACGCCCGGGGCGCCG
The DNA here is from genome assembly GCA_044871175.1 of Acidimicrobiales bacterium. Classification (GTDB taxonomy): domain Bacteria; phylum Actinomycetota; class Acidimicrobiia; order Acidimicrobiales; family Ilumatobacteraceae; genus JBIOZN01. The sequence goes on from JBIOZN010000298.1 coordinate 26,603, forward strand.
ATCGGGTCGGCCCGCAGGATGAGCTTCTCCTGCGCGCCGTCGGACCAGCGGACCTCGGCGATCGACGTGACCCGGCTGTACCCACCGATGATCCCCTGGCAGGACGTCACCGTGGCCTTGCGGTCAGGCTCGACGGCGGCCAGGAACTGCTCGAGGCGTTGCGCCATGGGCGTGGTGTCCACGCGCCGGAACCGTACCGCGGGTCAGATGATGTTGAGCGCGTCGAGGAACCGGGTTGCCGCCGCGTCATCGCCGCGAACGGCGCAGTGGGCGCGCCAGGGCGCACGGGTGGTGCCCCACAGGACGAAGGCGTGGGCGCCGGAGACGATCTCGGCGATCTCGTCTTGCTCGTTGCCGCCGCCGTCGGCGTCGCCGGCCTGGCCGCCGTCGGCGTCGCCGCGGCCGCCGGCGTCGTCGGCCTCGACGACGATGGTGTCCCCGTCCCGCCGCACGAGCCACGACCCCGCGCCGGCGCCTGTGAGGGTCAGCCGCAGCGCCCCGGCGGCCGGGAGGTACTGCTCGAGGCCGGGCTGCATCTGGGGGAGCCCGGCCAGCATCCACCGGACGGCGGGCCGCAGCCGGATGTCGCCGGCCGGCTCCACCGGGCGCACGATCGGGCCCTCGGGGGCCAGCAGGTCGACGCGCTGGTGGCAGTAGTGATCGAAGGCGTAGGCGTCGGCCAGCAGGTGCATGGGGTACGAGCCGAGGTCGGCCAGCGGCACCACGTTCGAGGCCACCGGTTCGGCCTGCAGCGACGCCAGCACGTTGACGGCGTCGTCGCAGTACCGCAGGTACTCGTCGCGCACCTGCTCGGGTGCCCACGCCCGGCGCGGGTCCACCAGCAGCTCCATCATCGCCTCGGCCGGCAGCGCCGGTGGCTCGGGCGGCGGCGGCGAAGGGTCCACCGTCTCCTTGAAGTTCGAGCTCATGTGGGCGACGAGGTCCTGCACCCGCCAGCCCGGGCAGCGGCTCGGGGCCGCCCACTCCGCGGCGCTCAGCGTGGGCAAGATCTGCTTCGCCTCGTCCACGGCGAGGCGGACGGCATCGACCGCGTCCTGCGTCATGGTCCCCCCTTTCGGTCACCGAATGCGACGTCCAGCGTCGCAGATCGTCAACGCTGAGACGCTCGCACGCCGGGCGCCGCAGGGTGGAACCGCGCGGCAGGCGGTGGACACCCACACCCGTGCTTCGCCTGCGCTCGCCCTGGCTGCGCCTCGCACCGATGCTGTTCGCTCCCGCCGTGTTGCTCGCCTGTGCCGCGCCGGCCGACGAGGGCCTTCTCGCACCGCCGTCGCCACCGACCACCGACGATCGCACCGGTGGCACCGGCACGACCTCCGGTGCCGACACCGAGGTCGTCGACCGCACGCTGCCGCCGGTGGACACCGATGGCGCCGACGGCGCCGACGGTGATCCCACCAGCACCGAGCCGTCCCACGCTGACGCCGGTGAGCTGCCGGACCCTCCCGCCACAGTGCCGGCCGAGACGGACCTGGCCGCCACGCTCCCCCCGGGCGGGCAGGATCTGGCGTCTTCCGCCGACTGGGCGACGATGCCCCGCTACGCGGTGCGAGCGCGCGTCGATCCGACATCGGGCACCGTCACCGGGCGCATGGCGGCCGAGTTGCCCGCCGGACCGGTCGACGAGGTCGAGCTGCGCTGGTTCCCGGGCGTCGCCGCCGACGCCCCCGAGGTGGTGGACGTGCACATCGACGGCCAACCCGTCGCCGCCGACGTCGACGAGAGCATCATCCGCGTCGCCGTCCCAGCCCAACGGTATCCGAGCGCGCCGGTGCCACTCGACCTCGGCTTCCGCTACACCGCCCGTGCCCCTGTGGTCACCGACGTGAGCCTCATGCCGACCGGGGAGGGCCTGCAGCCCGAGGAGATCGGATTGCTGGCCCGCTCCAACGCCATGATGACCTTGGGCCACTGGTACCCCGTGCGGATCCCCGCCGGACGGGCCGACGACCCCACGCTCGACGGCTTCGGCGACATCGCCAATTACCCGGCCGCCAACGTGGTGGCCGAGCTCGAGGTGCCGAGCGGCGCCACCGTGGTCACGGGAGGCGTGCGCCTGAGCGGTGATGGCACCGAGCCCATCGTCGAAGGGGGTGCGGGGCTGCGCGAGCTGTGGGCCGTGGTGGTGCCCGACGCCGAGCAGGTGGCGGTGGAGGCCGATGGGGTCGACGTCGTGGTCACCGTGCCCGCCGGCGTGGCCGATGCCGACCTCGTGGCCGGGCAGGCGGCCACGGCCGTCGAGACCCTGTCGGCCGAGCTGGGCCCGTACCCGTGGGCCGAGCTCGACGTCGTCGCCGCACCGCTCGGCTCGGGTGTCGGGGGCATGGAGTCGCCGGGCATGATCTGGATCGAGTCGACCATCTTCCAGGGCGGCATTCCGGGGCTGGGCGACCTGGGCGACCTGGACGAGCTGGGCGACCTGGACGAGCTCGGGGACATCCTGGGCGACAGCGGCCTCGGCGACGGGTTCGATTCGATCGGCCTGGTCGTGGAGACGACCCGGGAATGGACCGTGGCGCACGAGGCGGGGCACATGTGGTGGCACGCCCTCGTGGGCAACGACTCGCTGGACGCGCCGGCGGTGGATGAGCCCTTGGCGCAGTACGCCGCCTGCCTCGTGGTCCGCCGGACTCGACCCGATGACGGCGACCGTGTGTGCACGGCCCAGACCCTCGACCAGTACAGCCTGTCGCGCTCGATGCAGGCCGTGAGCGATGCGGTCGCTGATCAGCCCACCGACGCGTTCGACTCGTCGCTGCAATACGGCGCCGTGATCTACGGCAAGGCCCCCGGCGTGTACTTCGAGTTGGAGGCGCGCTTCGGTGTGGACGCCGTGCGCCAGGCGCTGGCCACGGTGGCACGCGAGCGGGCCTTCACCACCGTGACGCCTGTCGAGCTACGCGGCGGGCTCGGTGCCGCCCTCGGCGACCCGGCCACCGTGGAGGAGATCTGGACGCGCTGGATGACCCAGGCCCGGGGCGACGTCGACGTCCCGGCCGTGGCCGGGTGACGGCGGCGTCGTTCCGGCTAGTCCGAGGTCGAGGCTCGGTAGGCGAGGTATAGCACGCCGTTCTCGTAGGCCTCGGAGGCGGCCAGCGACAGCTGCTTCGCGGGCGCACCGTCGGCGAAGAGCCCTCCACGTCGGGTTCGTCAGCGTCGCCGAGACGACGTATTTCGTGGTGTCGTTGAAGAACGGCGCCCCGGGATCGTCCTCGGCGGTGCGCGTCGACCAACTCGGCTCGAACATCTCGTAGGTCGTGCGCCCGAGCAAGATGCCTCGACACCGGTTCGTCACCGCAGTGAGGGCGTCTCCCATCCTGGGATCGAAGCCGTAGTCGAATGTCCACGTGGGCGCGTCGATCACGCCGTCGAGCGCCATGAACTCGTGCACGAGGATCGCGGCCAACACCTGCTCCTTGTTGGGACGGTCATGGGAACCAAGAGTGTCTATCCCTCGGTCAGCCACCGCGTCTTGAACGAAAGCGACAGTCGCCTCGCGGCTACGGCGTGGTCGCGATCTGCGCAGGAGTCGGCCCGACGAATCGTGAGAGGAACGGGTCGAGTGCGGTTGGTCGGCGTCGCCGGTGCGGCGTAGCCGGCAGGCCGGAACGACCATAGTGCCGAGCATGCATGAGCACGAGCACCGCGAGCAGCGCTCCGGCGGCGGTGAAGGGGCCGCCGAGTGGGACGCGAAGTACAGCGAACGCGACGGGGCGATCTGGAGCGGGCGGCCGAACGGGCGGCTCGTCGCCGAGGTCGCCGGCCTCACCCCGGGCCGGGCGCTCGAGGTCGGGTGTGGAGAGGGGGCCGACGCGATCTGGCTCGCTCGGCGAGGCTGGACGGTCACCGCCATCGACATCTCTGACGTCGCCGTTTCCCGGGCGCGTCAGGCGGCCGAGTTGGCCGGCGCCGCGGTGAACTGGGTCCACGGCGACGCCCTGAAGGCACCGCTGTCCGCCCGCGCCTTCGACCTCGTGTCGATCCAGTACCCCGCGCTGCCCATGGCCGCCGGCGAGCGGGCCGTACGGACGTTGCTCGACACCGTGCGTCCCGGCGGACTGCTGCTCGCCGTCTACCACGACCTCGACGACGAGCACCGCGCCCACATGAAGTCGCGGGGCCTCGACCCAGCCGACTACGTCGGTGCCGACGACCTCGCCGCGCTGCTCAGCGACGACTTCGCTGTCGAACTGCACGCTGTCGAGCCGCGCATCGACCCGCCGCCCGGCACCCCGCACATCGCCGACATCGTCCTGCGCGCGAGGCGCCACTGAGCGCGGAACGTGGGCGTCGCGATTCCATTCCGGAAAGGTCGCTCTGACGAGAGTTGCAGGCTGCAAGGGCTTGCCGTTGCATCACGACATCGCCGAGCCAGCGCGACTCCGCCCTTCCTTGTTGGGGGAGCGACCGGGCCGGGCTCGGCGTCCCGGCCGCACGTCCGATACGGAACCCCCCATCAGGGCTGCTCGTTGTCGTCGGAAGCGTCCCGGTCAAGGAGGTTCCAGAGCAGGGTCGGCTCTTGGCGACGGACGTGTCCTCACGAAAGGCCGATCGAGGCTCGTCGGCGGGGCCGGGTGCCAGGCCGTGGCGGACGGCTCAGCCTTTGCCGGCGGAGGCGGCGGGGCCGGGGGCGTCGATTCGCGCCAAGGGGGAGCGGTGCGGTACGAGGAGGGTGATGACCCACGTGGCGGTGGCGTCCGACTCGTGGATGACCACGTGGGCGTGCTCGCCGTCTTCGACGAAGGCGTCGTCGGCGCCGTAGGTGGTGGGACGCAGCCAGCGTGGCTGTCGTTCCCGGTGGATGTTCGTCCTGCGGGACGCCTGCTAGCGCGGATCTTGGACGACGGCGACTGCGTCCACCTCCACGAGCTGATGCTCGTAGCCCAGTACCGTCACGCCAAGCAACGTGCTTGGCGGTTGAAGGGGTGCCAACCCGTCCCGAATCACGTCCCAGGCACCAGCCAGATCCTCCCGTTCGAGCGATGCGACGTAAACGGTCGTGCGTACGACGTCGCCCAAGGACGCACCCGCCGCCCGCAGGATCACGTCGAGGTTGGTGAGGCTCTGCTGAGCCTGCGCCCTGACGTCGCCGACGCCCACGGTCCTTCCGTCCTCGTCGATTGGACAGGCACCAGCTGTCAGGATCAGACGACAACCGGGCGGGACGACGCTGGCATAGGCGTACGGAACGCGAGCGAGTTCGCTGATGCGGACGAGTTGAGCCCGAGGCATATCGTTCATGCTGGCCCATGACGCAGATGAGCCGCACCGCCCATGGCCCGACGCCTGGCGGCCAGCGAGCTCCTCGGCCGCGTGCCGCACGCCAGGACCCCGTCAGCGAAAGGCTCTCGCCCCGATTCGACCGCTCCGCCGGCCGGTCCGCTCGCGAGACCGCGCGCCGGACCGATGAGTCCGGCCGGGTGTCTCATGAGCGGCCAGGACGTAGAGGTGGCCGCAACGCGACAAGTCCCAAGCCCACGAGCGCGATCGTTGCGAGCAGGGGCACGGCCGCCTTGGCCGCTCGCGGGGGCAGCACCAGCTCGAAGAGCGGGACGGGGTCGCCCAATCTGCGTTGCAGCGGGCCGAGCGGGCAATTCCCACGGCCAATGACAAGTGCGCCACCCTCGACCACGAGCGCAGCGATGGAGACGCGAAGCAGTTTGTCGCGGCGCCTTCTCAACGCACACATCCAGACGTAGCCGAGACTGCTGAGGTCGATAATCGCAATCAGGGTGTGAAAGAGGCGAAACGCTCCGGCCGCCGGACCAAGCGCCGCTTCCTTGAGGCTCGTGCTCACCGTGGGCATACTCGCACCGCGATCGGTCCGCCGCCGCCACGCTCCTCCCCGGCAGTGAGGCGTGCGTGCACCGGCCGCGGATGCTGGCCCGTCAGCACGACAGCCGCCCCGACGACCCCCGACCAGGCGTTCGCGCCGCATGGGCCGGCCGACGCCGGCCCGCGCGCTGGCCCTTCGAGCGTCTGTCCTTCGAGTGCTACGCCCGGGGGGCCCAGGGGGAGCGCCGTTCACGAAGATGCTCGACGCATCGGCTCGGGCGCGCGAGGCGACGGTGCGATTCCGGGCGCTCGGCGATCGGCGAGGTCAGCCTTGCGGTGAGGTCGACCAGCGTCACCCATGCTGATTCTCCCTGGCGGGCTGCTGGGAGCGGCAGGGGTGACCTCGCCACCGTCGACGTTGTCACTCGTCCGGGTCTGTTCCAGGAACCCGACCACCGCACGGTTGCGATCGGCGTCTGGATCGCGAGCTTCTCCGCAGGAGGCGCCGGTTAGCGCCTCGTTAGCGGGCCGTCGTCAGACTCCCGGCATGGCCAAGACCAACTGGAAGATCACAGGAAAGCTGCAGTTCGCTCCTCAGCTCAGCGACGTGGCGACGGCATACGGCAATCCGGTGCCCCTTGCCGGCGTGAAAGTGCTGGTGGAGGCGAAGGAGATCTCCCTTGATCCCACGTGGGACAACTGGGGCGAGGACGTTACCGACGCCAACGGCGAGTTCACCGTCAGGAACGAGAAGGATCGCAGCGGCCGCATGTTCCGCGTCCGGGCGATGTTCAAGGACGACGACCTCAAGATCTACCCGCCCAACACCGGGCTGCTCAGCAAGATGATCAAGGGTCCCGCCGAGCCCATCGTGGGCGACCACCTCGACTCGGTGCTCGAACAAGCGCTCACCCACGTGAGCCGGCTCATGTTCGACGTGGACTGGTTCACCGTCCACCAGGACGACAACGACCACAAGCACGACCCCGATGACGGGGATCTGGGCGCCCTCACGTTCCAGTCGGGCGCCGCCCACGACCTGGGCGACCGCACTGCCCGCCGGCACGCCGAGATCTGGTTCGTGTGCAAGCTCGTGATGAACCTGCTGGAAGACGCCGGGTCGGGTCTCGGGTTCCCGAAGGATCAGCCGGTCGCCATCCTTCACCCCCACAACAACCCGCTGATCAACGACGAGGTGGAGACGTCGTTCTCGTCGCCGTACAACAAGGTGGCCTTCCTGGTGGAGAACGCCCACGTGGACGGCTTCGACCTGGCGACGATCATCCACGAGTTCATGCACCTGTGGGTGTACCAGCGCTCACAGGGTGAGGACGCGCTGGCGTGGCAGCTCCTGGTGCACGGCAGCACCCACGAGGGCCTGCAGAAGAAGGAATGGGTGGCGGCCCATGAGGGCATCGCCGAGTGGGCCAACCACCAGCTCTATCGGGTGCTGTTCGGTGTCTGGCCCGAGGCGGTCGACGCCCGCGCCCAGGCCTTCGACGCCAAGGGCCTGCCGTTCACCCTCGAGTTCCTACGCGCTCAGGGCGTCAACGACCTGCGGGACGTCGATCACTCGGAGTATGGCTGGATGTCGCTCTTGAACATTTTGCGCAACGACGACATCGCCACGATCGACGTGACCGGCCACGGCACGTACGCCCCGCAGAACATGACGCCGCCGGCGCCGGCCCCCAAGGGCGTGCCCGTCGCGCCCCTTCCCGTCGGCGGGGAACGGCCGGGGTTCCTCGACGTGCTGCACGTGCTCAACGAGGACCCGAAGCTCGGCGTGGTCGACCGGTCGGCGCTGAACCTCACCGACTTCCTCGACCGGGCGCTGGCCATCATGCCGCAGCACTCGGCCGACGACCGGGCGACGATCCTCGCGCTGCTCGACACGCGGCCCTCCAGCTCGGGCGGCGTGCCGCTCAAGCACCAGGAACCCAAGCCGCAGGCGCAGATGCGCCGCCCCGCGCCGGCGAACGGGGGCGGCGATGGCGAGCGCGGCCGCGACGGCGAGCGCGAACGTGCAGCCCGTGGTCGGGACGATCGCGCCGACACACTCGGTCGCTGACACGACGCGTCCGGCGGGTCCTCGGTACGTTCGTGAAGAGGGCTCCGAACCCTTCACAAATGCGCGGCGATGCGCGTCGGGCCTACGCTCGCACGCGTTCGCGGCGCTGGTGAGGGGAACGGGTGGCAACCTACGACATCGTCATCAAGGGCGGGATGGTGATCGACGGCACGCGGAACCCGCGCGTGCGGGCCGACGTCGCGGTGAAGGGTGGCCGGATCGCCGATATGGGTCGCATCCGCGCGTCCGATGGCGATCAGGTGCTCGATGCGTCCGGGCTGAACGTCGCCCCCGGCTTCGTCGACCTCCACACCCACTACGACGCCCAGGTGTTCTGGGACCCGTACTGCTCGTTGTCGGGTTGGCACGGTGTCACGTCGGTGGCCATCGGCAACTGCGGCTTCGGCTTCGCGCCGGTGACGCCCGACGAGCGTGAGAACGCGATGCGCTCGATGACCCGGGTCGAGGCGGTGCCGTACGAGTCCATGCGCATCGGCATGCCGTGGGACTGGGAGACGTTCCCGCAGTTCCTCGACTCGATCGCCCGCACGCCCAAGGCCGTCAACCTCCTCCCGTACGTGCCCGCCGGCCCCCTGCTCGTCTCGGTGCTGGGTCGAGACGCGGCCAAGGCCGGTGTCCTGCCGAGCGACGACCAGCACTCGGAACTGGCGCGACTGCTCCATGAGGCCATGGACGCGGGCGGCTGCGGATGGTCGGCCCAGCGGCTGCCACCGTCGGGGCCGGCGGCCGTGCAGCGCGACTGGGACGGCACGGCCATGCCCACCGACCTCATGCACGACGAGACGTGCCGCGTGCTGGCCAACGTCCTCGCCGAACGCAATCAGGGGATCGTCCAGATGACCCTCACCACCGATCAGCCCCAGCACGACATGGCGCACCTCGAGGAGCTGGCGAGCATCTCGGGTCGTCCCCTCCTGCACAATGTCGTGCAGGCCTTCGAGGACCGGCCGTACGTGCACCGAAAGCAGCTCCAGTGGCTGGCCCGTTGCCGGGAGCGGGGCATCCCCGTCTACGGCCAAGGCGTCACCACCGACGCCGGCTTCACGTTCACGTTCGAGGACTGGAACCTCTACGACGACGCCGACGCGTGGTGCGAGGCCACCACCGGATCGCGGGTGGAACGGCTGTTCAAGCTGGGCGACCCGGCGCGCCGCCCGGCGCTCAAGGACAACCTCCCCAAGGTGGCCAGCGCGCCCCTCGCCACCGTCACCATCCTCACGCCCAAATCCCCCGAGACCGAGCCGTACCGGCAGATGTCGGTGGCCCAAGCGGGCGAAGCCATGGGCAAGCACTTCGTCGACGCCATGCTCGACATCGCCGTCACCGACCGCCTCGAAACCGTCTTCTACGCCGCGTCGGCGGCGGGGACGTCGGGTCTCACCGCCGAGATCGTGTCCGATCCCTACGTGCTGCTCGGTGTGTCCGATGGTGGCGCCCACACGAAGTTCTTCACCGCCGGGCGCTACCCCACCGAGACGCTGGCCGTCTACGTGCGCGAGCGCGAGCTGCTCTCGCTCGAGGACGCGCACTGGCGGCTCTCGGCCCTGCCCGCCTCGCTCGCGGGGTTCCGTGACCGGGGCACGCTGCGCGTCGGCGGACCGGCCGACGTCGTCGTGTACGACTACGAACGCCTCGACGCCCGGCCGAGCGAGGTGGTTCACGACCTTCCCGGTGGCGAGTGGCGGCGCATCCAGCGGGCCGACGGTTACCGGTGGGTGCTCGTGAACGGTGCGATCACCATCGCCGACGACACCGAGACGGGCCAGCCTGCGGGCCGGCTCCTCCGCCACGGCCCAGGTTGAGCGACGTCGCCACTGAC